>JASEJH010000140.1 GCA_030016455.1 Thermoanaerobacteraceae bacterium | reverse complement strand
CGATCGTCGAGCGGCTTGAGGCGGAAGGGCTGCTTTCGCGTCGGGAGGCGGTGCTGGTCCGCGGGGCGCTCTCCAGGGGTATAATGAAAATGGTACCGTCCGCGCGGGATCAGCTCCGGGCGTCGCTGCTGAAGGCGATGCTGGCGGCGCTTTTGGGATGGGAGGGCCTTGGGCAGAAAGGCAATGGAGGGGGAAACGGTGCTTTGTGAGCGATGCAATAAACGGCCGGCGACGGTTCATTATACTGAGATCACGAATAACAAGAAGCAGGAGTTGCACCTGTGCGAAGAATGCGCGCGGGAAACCGGGGTTGGCAGTTTCATGATGCCGCAGCTTGTGTTACACGACTTTTTGGGGGGGCTTTTCCAGCAGGAGCCCCAGGCGGTGGTCGAACCGGTTTCACGGGAGTGCCCCCGGTGCGGGCTCAGTGAACGGGAATTCGCCCGGCGCGGGCTTTTGGGTTGCAGCGACTGTTACGCGGTTTTCCGCCCGGCGGTGGACCAGGTGTTACGGCGGATTCACGGCACGGTGAAGCACACCGGGAAGCTGCCGCGGCGCAGCGGAAAGAAAACGGGCGTGCAGCGGGAACTCAAGCGCCTCCGTCAGGAACTGGAAGCGGCGGTTCGCAGGGAAGAGTACGAAAAAGCAGCGGAGCTGCGGGACCGCATCCGGGAGCTTGAGCAGGGCCTGGAAGGGGGAAAATAAATGGCGCTGAAAGACACCCTGAAGAATCCGTACAGCAACTGGATGAAAGACGGTGGCGCGGAAGCGGACGTGGTGGTTTCCAGCCGGGTGCGGCTGGCGCGCGACCTTGCGGCTTACCCTTTTCCACACCGCCTGAGTCCGGAGCAGGCAGAGGAGGTCGTACACGCGGTGGGCCTGGCCGTCCAGCAGTCAAAAACGGCGGCGGCCGTCGGTCCGCTGGAACTCACCCGCCTGGCGGAGTTGACGCCGGTGGAAAGGCAGGTCCTGGTGGAAAAGCACCTGGTCAGTCCCGACTTTATAAAGGGCGACGTGACGGGAAAGGCGGTGGTCCTGCGCGCGGATGAGGTGGTCAGCATCATGGTCAACGAGGAGGACCACCTCCGGATCCAGTGCCTCATGCCCGGCCTTGCGCTTAGGGAGGGCTGGGAGCTGGCAAGCAGGGTGGACGACCTGCTGGAAGAGACGCTTGAGTATGCCTGTAGCGAGGAGTTCGGCTACCTGGTTACCTGCCCCACTAACGTGGGCACCGGGCTCCGCGCCTCCGTAATGCTGCACCTACCCGGCCTGGTAGCCACCCGGATGCTGGGCGAGGTGATCTCCGGGTTGGGCAAGCTGGGACTGACGGTGCGCGGACTTTACGGTGAGGGTACGAAGGCGACCGGGGATCTGTTCCAGGTTTCCAACCAGATCACCCTGGGCCGGCAGGAGGAGGAGATCATCCACGACCTGACGGCCCTGGTGCGCCGCCTGGTGAGCCAGGAGCGCGAGGCGCGCAAGCGGCTGTACCGGGAGCAGCCGGAAGCCCTGGAGGACCGAATTTTCCGCTCTTACGGCATCCTCCAGAACGCGCGGGTGATTGAATCCGAGGAGGCGCTCCGGCGCCTTTCGGACCTGCGCCTTGGTGTGGCACTGCAAATGATTAAGGGCATACCTTTCAGCCTGATTGCGGAGTTGATGGTGTTGAGCCAGCCGGCTTTTCTCATCAAAGCAGCCGGTCGCAATCTGGCCCCTGCCGAACGGGACGTTTTGCGGGCGCGCCTGATCCGGGAGCGTCTGAGTCCGGGAGGGAAATAGGAGCGTTTCATTATAAATAGAAAAAGCAGGTAGCGGTAAGAATGTTTCTGAAAGGGGGAAGTACAAGCATGTTTGGGAGGTTTACCAGGCGGGCACAGAAAGTGCTGCTGCTGGCGCAAGAGGAAGCGCGGCGAATGAATTATCCCTTTGTCGGGACGGAACATATTCTCCTCGGGCTTTTGCGCGAGGGTGAAGGAGTGGCGGCCAGAGTCCTTACGGAAATGGGCATCAGCGCCGACACGGTCCGGGAACAGATTGAGCAAATGGTTGAGCAGGGTCAGGGGCCGGTAGTGCAGGAAGTGACCCTGACGCCGCGGGCAAAGCGTGTTCTGGAACTTGCGGTGGACGAAGCCCGGCGTTTCGGGCATAACTACGTGGGTACAGAGCACCTTCTCCTGGGTCTGGTCCGGGAAGGTGAAGGGATCGCGGCCCGCGTGCTGGTAAGTTCCGGCGCGGACCTGGACCGTCTGCGGGCGGCGGTTATCGAGACCCTCGGTACCGGCCCGGTGGGCGGCGTAGGAGCGAGTGCCGAAAAGACGGCAACCAATACCCCCGCACTGGATCAATACGGTCGGGACCTCACCCGTTTGGCACGGGAGGATCAGCTCGACCCGGTCATCGGCCGGGACAAGGAGATCGAGCGGGTCATTCAGATCCTGAGCCGGCGCACGAAAAACAACCCGGCGCTGATCGGCAATCCGGGTGTCGGGAAAACGGCGATCGCGGAAGGTCTGGCGCAGCGGATCGCGGCTGGCAAGGTGCCGGACGTTCTGCTGAACAAACGGGTGGTCGCGCTGGACCTGGCGTCAATTGTTGCCGGTACAAAGTACCGGGGCGAGTTCGAGGAGCGCCTGAAAAAGATCCTGGAGGAGATCCGGTCGGCGGGCAACATCATCATTTTCATTGACGAGTTGCACACCCTCATCGGTGCGGGTGCGGCCGAGGGGGCGATCGACGCGGCCAACATTCTGAAACCGGCCCTGGCGCGGGGCGAGTTGCAGTGCATTGGCGCCACGACGCTGGACGAGTACCGGAAGCACATCGAGCGCGATCCGGCCCTGGAGCGGCGTTTCCAACCGGTGATGGTAGATGAACCGACGATTGAAGATACGATCGCCATTTTGAAAGGGTTGCGCGACCGGTACGAGGCGCACCACCGGGTGCGGATTACGGACGAGGCGATCGAAGCGGCGGCGAAGCTTTCCGCCCGCTACGTGACCGACCGCTTCCTGCCGGACAAGGCGATCGACCTGATCGACGAGGGCGCTTCCAGGGTCAGGTTGCGTGCTTTCACGCCGCCGCCGGACCTCAAGGAGATGGAGCAGAAGCTGGAGGACATCCGCAAGGAAAAGGAAGCGGCGATCGCAGCGCAGGAGTTCGAAAAGGCGGCACAGCTGCGCGACCAGGAAGCCCGGCTGCGCGGTGAAATCGACGCCGCGCGCGAAGCCTGGCGGCAGAAGCAGGGTGAGGAGGAGCTTCAGGTCACCGCGGAGGACATTGCGGAGATCGTCTCGAGCTGGACCGGGATTCCGGTGCGCCGGCTACAGGAAGAAGAAACGGAGCGCCTGCTGAAGATGGAGGAGATCCTCCACCGGCGCGTGGTCGGTCAGGACGAGGCGGTTGCGGCGGTGGCCCGGGCGATCCGCCGGGCGCGGGCCGGACTGAAGGACCCGCGGCGGCCGATCGGGAGCTTTATCTTCCTTGGCCCCACCGTGGTCGGGAAGACGGAGTTGGCCAGAGCGCTCGCCGAGGCTCTCTTCGGCGATGAAGACGCGATGGTGCGCATTGACATGTCTGAGTACATGGAGCGGCATACAGTATCGCGGCTCGTCGGTGCGCCGCCCGGTTACGTGGGCTACGAGGAAGGCGGCCAGCTTACCGAAGCGGTGCGGCGGCGGCCTTACACGGTGGTGCTGCTCGACGAAATCGAGAAGGCGCACCCGGACGTTTTCAACATCCTGCTTCAGGTGATGGAGGACGGGCGTTTGACGGATGCGAAGGGGCGCACCGTGGACTTCAAAAACACCGTCATCATCATGACCTCAAATGTCGGCGTCAGTCTTTTGAGGAAGGAGGGTGCGCTCGGTTTCCGGGCCGCCGACGACCAGAAAGCGGCCTACGAAACCATGAAAGAGAAAGTGATGGGCGAGCTGCAGCGCACCTTCCGGCCGGAGTTCTTGAACCGGGTGGACGAAATCATCGTGTTCCATTCGCTGACGGATGAGCACATCCGGGCGATCGTGGACCTGATGCTCAAGGACGTGAGCAAGCGGCTCCAGGAGCAGGGTGTGCTGGTTGAATTCGGCGACGGGCTCAAGGAGCTGTTAGCGAAGCAGGGAATTGACGACCGGTTCGGTGCCCGGCCCCTGCGGCGGACCATCCAGCGCCTGGTCGAGGACCGGTTGTCCGAAGAGCTCCTCAAGGGTACCTTCGCCAAAGGAGACAAGGTCTTGGTTGATGCACAGGACGAAGCGGTGGTTGTACGCAAGGCAGCCTGAGCGGTTGCCGCAGGCCCCGTCTTTAATGAGTCGTGCGGGTACAGCATGCCGGATAGCGGGATGAAAAGGGAGTTCGCCCTCCGTTCCGGTCTCTGGCTTCCTGTACCCGACTTCTTGTAAATGCGGGGCTTTTTTATTATAGAAATTTAGTTTAAAATGGAACAAAGGTTTTTTTGCGAAGAATTTTCTGGTTCAAGACAAATTAATGCAAAGAACTGATTTTCAGTGTAACAGCTGCGGCTACCATTCCCCCCGCTGGCTCGGGCGGTGTCCGGCCTGCGGGGGGTGGGATTGCTTTACCGCGACGAAGCCGGCGTCTGCCCGCAAGAAGGGAAGGGCGACGCCTGTGCTGCACTCTCTCCAGGAAGTGGCGGTTGAAGAGGTACGTCTACCGGTAGGCATTTCCGAGTTTGACCGTGTGCTCGGCGGCGGAATTGTACCCGGTTCGCTGATTCTTGTGGGCGGCGATCCGGGAATCGGTAAGTCGACGCTGTTATTGCAGGTCGCCCGCTTGCTGAGCGAAAAAGGGCCGGTGCTTTATGTCACCGGCGAGGAGTCGGTCCGGCAGATCTCGATGCGCGCGAAGCGGCTGAACGTCGGTGCGGCAAACGTCCTGATCGCGGCGGAAACCGATCTGGAAGCGATAAAAGATTGCGTGAGGGAAGTTCGTCCGCGCGCGGTCATCATTGACTCCATCCAAGCGATGACGCACGCCAATGTTCAGGCGGTACCGGGAAGTGTCGCCCAGGTCCGGGAATGTGCAGCGGAGTTTCAGCAGTTGTCTAAGGAGACGGAGGTGCCGTTTTTCCTTATCGGCC
>JASEJH010000013.1:1116-15047 GCA_030016455.1 Thermoanaerobacteraceae bacterium | reverse complement strand
GCTCCGGAGCCCTGATCCTTCGTGCAACCCGTACCTGGCGCTGGCGGCAATCATCAAAGCCGGTCTTGACGGGGTAAAGAATAAGATTCAACCGCCGCCGGCAGTGGATAAGAACATTTACCACCTTACGGCGGAGGAACGCGCGGCCCTGGGTATTGATTGTCTGCCGGGTTCGCTGGCCGAGGCTTTAGAAGAATTGGCAAAGGACGAAGTGGTTAAAGATGCTCTGGGGCCACACATTTACGAGAAGTTTATGGAGGCCAAGTTGAAAGAGTTGGACGAATACCGGACGCGGGTTCACCCTTGGGAGATCAGTACTTATCTGACCAAGTATTAAAGCTTAACCGGCAGATTAAAGAACATTTGGAAGAGTAGGACGACCAGGGTTGCCTGGTCGTCCTTTATCCCCGGTGCTTAAATTCGTTTTTGAATAGTGATTTTGTGTTAAAATATTAACTAATCTTTTGGTTGCCGGGCGGGCTAACTAAAAGGGGACCTCGAGTTTAAACGGTCGGGAAGTGTTGCCGGGTTAGGAAACCGCGAGATGAGGGACCAGGCGTTGCCTGAAGTGTTAATCGAGGCGTTGTGGTGAACTGCCAATTAAGACTCCAGCGAGGAGGAGAGGAAGACAAGGTGTGTCGTCTGTTTTGCCTGACCAGTGAGCAGCCCCAGTCTCCCATGGTGGCCATTCGGGCGCTGGACATCATGCGGGAGGGGCACGACGGTTCCGGGGTGGGGCTGTTCCTGACGGACCTGGGGGGACCCTTTGAGGGACTTGAGGGCGCGCCCATCCTCTCGGGTATTTTTACCAACGAGGGGTTAAAGCGCCTGGATGAGTTCATGATCGGTATCGGTTTCACCACGAAGTACAAGCTTTCCATCCGGGTGCGTAAAAACCCTCCGCCGGGGACGCCGAAGCGGGACGTTTACCTGATCAGGGCCTATGATTATCCGGAAAGCTGGGAGGGTTTAGGCCCGGCCGAGATCCAGTACCGCTTGATGATGATCCGCCTCCGGTTGCGTCAGATGGGCGAGGAAAAGGAGGACATGATCGTATACAGTTTCTGGCCCGACGTGATTATGATCAAGGAGATCGGTGATCCCATGAGTGTTGCGGAATACCTGCAGCTTGACCGCGAGGAACTCCAGGCCCGGGTTATCATGGCCCAGGGCCGCCAGAACACCAACTACGCCATCAACCTTTACGCGTGCCACCCCTTTTTTATTCAGGGCGTGGCCACGATGACCAACGGGGAAAATACGGCCTTCGTGCCCATTAGGGAATTTCTCATGTCGCGGGGGTTTCCGGGATACACCGGCTACAACTCGGATTCGGAGGTTTTCACGCACATCCTGCATTTTATGCTTTACCGTTTGGGACTGGGAATTGAGATGTACAAACACCTGATCACGCCGTTGCAGGATCAAGAGTTAATGCGTCATCCCAGCGGCCCCTTTTTAAAACAACTCAAGCAGTCGTGCCGACGGCTGATCATTGACGGGCCGAATTGCGTGATCGGGTGTCTTCCCGATAAGACCGTTTTCATGGTTCACGACCGGAAAAAACTCCGTCCGGGTGTGGTGGGCGGCAAACCCGGTTTTTACGTTTTCGCGTCGGAAATGTGTGGTCTGGACGCGGCGGTTCCCGACCGTGATAAGAGCAAGGATTTTCAGCCGATGCATCTGGACACCGCGATCGTAGGGCCTGACCGCCGGGAGGTAAAGAGATGTTCGCAGATGGAACCATTACCCCTTCTACATTAAGCGTGAAGGACCTGCCCTGGCAGGTCCACTGGGACCGGGAAAACTGCAGTTTCTGCGGCCGTTGCACGGCCGTCTGCCCCGTTCACGCCATTGAACTGGGCGTACACCGGAAAAGGCTGCTGCACGCGCCGCTTCTCGGCGAAACCGGGGGAAACACTTCATCCTCCAACGTTTACCAGGTGTACTACGGCATCCGCCAGAGAACCGACCCGGCGTATGCCTGCGTCGGGTGCGCGATGTGCAACCTGGTCTGCCCCAATGGAAGCATTATACCCTACCGGAGCGACGAGATTGACAAGCTGAGGTTTCATATCAACAGGGGAGGCCAGCCGCGCCGGCGCGGCGGGCGGCGGAACGATCCGGCTCCCGGTATTCTGGACCGGATCAAATTCATCCGCATTTCCATGCTTACCGACCCCGCGCTGGATGCAGGGCGGCACGAATTCGAGCTGCGGACGCTTTTGGGGAGGGTGCTTCCCCCCGAGGAAAGCTTGAGGCTGTACCGGGAACAGGGCTGGTTTCCTCCGGTACGGGAAATCTACCCGCTGATTATCGGGGCGATGTCCTTCGGTGCCCTTTCCCCCACCATGTGGGAAGGTCTACAGATGGGGGTCGCCTACCTGAACGAGGAACTGGGGATGCCGGTGCGTATCTGTACCGGTGAGGGGGGTTGCCCGCCGCGGCTTTTGCGCTCCCGGTTTTTGAAGTATGTTATTTTACAGATCGCCAGCGGTTACTTCGGCTGGGACGAAATCATTCACGCCATACCGGAGATGAAAGAAGACCCCTGCGCGATCGAAATCAAGTACGGTCAGGGAGCCAAGCCGGGTGACGGCGGCCTGCTGATGTGGTACAAGGTCAACAAGCTGATCGCCGCCATCCGCGGCGTTCCTCCGGGGGTAAGCCTGCCCAGCCCGCCGACCCACCAGACGAAATATTCGATCGAGGAAGCGGTGGCCAAGATGATCCAATCGATGTACATGGCCTGGGGGTTCAGGGTGCCCGTTTACCCGAAGATCTCGGGGACCTCGACGGCGCTGGCGGTGCTCAACAACCTGACGCGGAACCCCTATGCGGCGGGCCTGGCCATTGACGGCGAGGACGGCGGCACGGGGGCGGCCTACAATGTTTCTCTGAATCATATGGGGCATCCGATTGCGAGCAACATTCGCGACTGCTATCTGAACCTGGTAAAGGTGGGGAAGCAGAACGAGATCCCCCTTTTTGCGGCCGGGGGTGTCGGCAAGCACGGAAATCTGGCCGCCAACGCGGCGGCGCTCATCATGTTAGGTGCAAGCGGCGTTCAAATCGGGAAGTACATCATGCAGGCGGCCGCCGGCTGCATTGGGTCGGAGTCGGACCGCTGCAACATCTGCAACATCGGCCTTTGCCCCAAGGGCATCACTTCTCAGGATCCGCGCCTTTACCGGCGCCTGGACCCGGAAAAGGTGGCCGAACGGGTGGTGGACGTTTTTCTCAGCTTCGATACGGAACTCAGAAAGATCGTGGCGCCGCTCGGACGCTCCACGTCTCTGCCCATCGGGATGTCCGACGCGCTGGGGATTGACGACTATTACGCAGCCGAGCGGCTGCAGATTAAGTACGTGATTTAGGGTTGGAATTCTGAAGCCAGGAGCCGGAATTTAGCAGCCAGGTTTATGCTGGGTTTTGTCTGCTTACCGGTGCTGATAAGAATTGATACGGCGTAACGGGGAGACGCGGATGAAGAAAGAAGAGTTTTACCGGATTTCGGGTATGGAAAACGGCCACCGTATAGAATCGCGCATCCTCGAGGAGCGGATTCAGAAAGCGGTAGCAGATGGTTACCGGTACATCGAAGTCGAAGCCTTCGGCCAGCACGGGATCGGCGGGCGGTTGTGGCGCGCCGGCGAAGAAAAGGTCTACGTCCGCATCATCGGCTCTCCCGGCCAGCGGGTGGGCTCAATGGGCTTTCCCAATACCCGCATTGAAATTATGGGGCCCGCCTCGGACGATACGGGATGGCTCAACGCAGGTGCAGAAATAATAGTTCATGGCCACGCCACTAACGGCACGGCCAACGCGATGGCGCAGGGGAAAATTTACATTGCGGGAAGTATCGGTGCCCGGGGTATGACCATGACCAAGCACAATCCCCGTTTCGCTCCCCCGGAACTCTGGGTCCTTGGCGGCGCCGGCGATTATTTCGCCGAGTTCATGGCGGGCGGTGTCGCCGTCATCTGCGGTTATCAGCCGCAGAACCCGGAAAACGTCCTGGGCTACCGCCCCTGCGTCGGGATGGTGGGCGGTAAAATCTTTTTCCGCGGCCCGCATAAAGGTTACAGCCACGCCGACGTTAAATTAGAGCCGCTAACCGACGCAGACTGGGACTGGCTTACGGAAAACCTTCAGGTTTTCCTTGCCGCCATCGGCCGCACAGAGCTTTTCGGTACACTCGCCGACCGGACCCGGTGGCAGTTGCTCGTGGCGAGAAGCCCGCAGGAAAAACGGACGCAAGCGAAGCGTTCCATGCGTGACTTCAACCAGGAGGTATGGGTCAGGGAACTGGGACGCGGCGGTTTGCTCGGCGATTTGACCTACCTCGACCTGAGCCCGATCCCGGTTATTACCACCGGAGACTTGCGCCGCTTCGTCCCGGTCTGGGAAAACCGCAGGTACCTGGCTCCCTGTGAGGCCAGTTGCCCCACCGGAATCCCGGTTCAGGAGCGCTGGCGCCTGATTCGCGAAGGAAGGGTGGATGAGGCGGTAGACCTGGTCTTGGCCTATACGCCCTTTCCGGCCACGGTTTGCGGCTACCTGTGCCCAAATCTTTGCATGCAGGGCTGCACCCGTCAACTGGCGAAGCTGGTGCCGCCGGACATAAAGCGGCTGGGGAAGGCAAGCCTTAAAGCGAGGCTTCCGGAGCTTCCACCGCTCAGCGGCAGGCGGGTGGCGATTGTTGGCGGAGGCCCGGCGGGAATTTCGGCGGCCTGGCAGCTCCGGCAGCGGGGGCACGAAGCAGTGATTTACGATATGCAGGAACGGCTGGGGGGGAAGCTCTCTGCCGTCATTCCGAAGAGCCGAATCCCGGAGGAAGTTCTCAATGCTGAACTGGAGCGGGTCGAGAAGGTTATTCCCCGCGTTTACCTGCAGCAGCGCCTGAGCCGCGCCGACCTGGAACAGTTGAAGGCGGACTACGATTATGTAGTGGTGGCGGTAGGAGCTCAGAAGCCCCGCCTCCTGCCGGTTGAGGGAAAGGAGAGGATTATCCCCGCCGCGGATTTTCTGCGGGAGAGCAAGCAGGACCGGGCCCGGGTGGGAAAGCGCGTGGTGGTTATCGGCGCCGGCAACGTCGGCTGTGATGTGGCGGCGGAGGCGCACCGGATGGGGGCGGAAGACATCACCCTGATCCACTACCGGCGGCCGCCCGCTTTCGGCGAGGAGAAAAAGGCGGCGGAGGCCGCCGGAGCAAAGTTTCTCTGGCCCCATTCCGTCAGGGCGGTCACCGAAAAAGGCGTAGAGCTCACCACGGGTGAAGTATTGCCCGCCGACACGGTGATCATGGCGACCGGGCACGAGCCCGAGCTGGATTTCCTGCCGGAGTCCGTGTCCACCAGGGGCGGTTTTATCACGGTCAACGAATTCTACCAGACCACGGATCCCCAGCTCTTTGCCGTGGGTGACGCGGTGAAATTAGGGTTCTTGACCGATGCCATCGGCGCCGGCAGAAAAGCGGCCCAGGCCATTGACGCCCTCCTGAGGGGTAGGCAGCCTCAAGAAACAGTCCGACCGAAGATAGATTATTCGCGCATTAAGCTGGCCTATTTCGACCCCCGGGTGAGCGGCTTCAGCGACCTGGAGCGGTGTGCCGCCGAATGTGCTTCGTGCGGCACCTGCCGGGATTGTGGTATTTGCGTGTCTGTTTGTCCGCAGGCGGCGATTTCCAGAAAAGAAAACGAGAGCGGCGGTTTTGAGATGGTGGTCGACCCCAACCGGTGCATCGGGTGCGGCTTCTGCGCGGGGGCCTGTCCGTGTGGCATCTGGAACCTGGTCGAGAACGAACCGCTTGAATAAATTCCGCAGGGCTGAGGTTCGGCGGGCGGGGTCAAGCGGGAGAGGGTAACCGGGGCCCGTCTACCCGCACCGAAGAAATGGGGTTGCCGCCCGCTAAGAATCACCCCCGTTTTTTCTCAGGCGCGGACCGAGTTTGTTAGCTTGGGCGAAGCTTTTCTGGAACTAATTTGTTGAAATTGCTTGATTTTTAGGCGTAAACTGTTATAATCAATTTCTAATAATGGATGATTGTGCCTCAACACGGAAAACCCGGGACAACGGCGTCCCCTTCGAGGTTATAGCTGCAGGTACTATAGCTTAAGAGGGCTTTTTTTCTTTTTGCGGGGCAGAAAGTGCCGTGCCGGTTTTCTTGGAGAAAGGGGCACGGCGCTTTTATTTGCTGCAGTGGGGAGGGGAGAAAAAATACGGCAAGCCGGAATTGTCTGAAACGAAGGTCCGCACTGGAAAAACAATCAGCTCTGTATGGACAGGTGTATTTCAGGCTCATTTGAACTTCAACCGCAGGAATAAAACTTCCCTTAGCGAATGCTGCTGCGAATGGGTTCCGGCGCTTGGAAACGGAATGGACGAGCAGGAGCAAGAAAAGACGGATTTTCAACCCTCATTTAACTGGTGAAGGAGGTACCGGTAAATGTCTTTGAGTAAACCAAATGCAAGTGCTGCCACGGTTACAACTACGCGCGTCGCGCCCGCTCCTCTGTCCGGTTTATGCGTGACTTGCGTTGATGGTTGTCCGGGGTACTGCGAGGTGGGAAGATCTTCGCTGCGGGGCAGAGAAATCATTTACCCGCAGCCGTTCGGCGTTTCTACCAGTGCAGCGGAAAAGGATTACCCGGTGGATTTTTCACATTTCAATATTCAGGGGACCTGTGTAGGAGCGGTGGGAGTCGAAGCAGACCCCGACAAGGCCACCTTCCCCGTGGTGGATATTTCAACGGAAGTGGGGAGCTCGGAAAACAAGGTGAAGATGAGATACCCTTTCTTCACCGGCGCGCTTGGTTCGACCGACATTGCCCGGGTGAACTGGGAAGGTTGTGCCATCGGGGCGGCCATTTGCGGGACCATCCTGGTGTGTGGTGAAAACGTATGCGGTATGGACCCGAACGCCGAGTTTCAGAATGGCAAAGTGGTGCGGTCACCCGAGTTGGAAAGAAGAGTGAAGACCTTTAAAGATTGGTATGACGGTTACGGGCTGATGGTGGTACAGTTGAACGTGGAAGACACGCGCCTGGGTGTTGCGGAGTATGCAATCGACAAGCTCGGCGTCGAGGGAATAGAGCTTAAATGGGGCCAGGGCGCCAAGAGCATTGGCGGGGAAGTTAAACTTTCCAGCCTGGAGCGGGCCCTGCAGCTGAAACAAAGAGGATACATCGTCCAGCCCGACCCGGAAGATCCAGGGGTTCAGGAATTGTTCAAGGCGGGCGGCCTTCACGAATTCGAGCGGCACTCCCGTTTGGGCATGGTCGACGAGGAAGCCTTTCTGAAAGAAGTAGAAAGGGTAAGGGGTCTCGGGGCGAAATACGTCACTTTGAAAACGGGGGCTTACCGGCCGGCGGACCTGGCACGGGCGGTGAAATTTGCTTCCCTGGGAAAGATCGATCTGCTGACCGTGGACGGCGCTGGTGGCGGGACCGGGATGAGCCCCTGGCGGATGATGAATGAATGGGGCATACCCACCATTCACCTGGAAAGCCTGCTCTATAAATTCCTGAAACGACTGGAAGAAAAAGGAGCCTTTGTACCTGACTGTGCCATCGCCGGCGGCATCGTCCTGGAGGACCAGGTCTTTAAAGGCATTGCCTTGGGAGCGCCATACATCAAAGCTGTCTGCATGGGTCGTTCCACCCTTACCGCCGCGATGGTGGGGAAAACACAGGGGAAAAATCTCGAAGAGATATACGGCAAAGGGAAAGAGTACCGCGAAGCGGTTCTGCGGACCTTTATCGGCGCAATGGCACTCAAAGAGAAATACGGCAAGGATTTCGAACGAATCCCTCCGGCGGCGATTGCCATCTACACGTACTACGACCGGCTGGCGGTCGGTCTGAAACAGCTCATGGCGGGAGCACGCAAGTTCAAGCTTTCCGCGATCGAAAGAAACGACCTGGTGGCCCTGACCAGAGAGGCCGCCGAAGTGACCGGGATCCCTTACGTAATGGAGTCGGATATGGAGGAAGTTGAAAAAATCTTAGGGTAAAAAGGAGGGCTTGAGATGCTCAACATGATCTGTAACCATTTCTGTCCCGCTCCCTTTTGTGTGACCGTCTGTCCCGTAGACGCGATCAGCGTTTCCCCCAAGGACAACAACATTTACGCGGACACGGACAGGTGCAACCGGTGCGGCATGTGCCGCTTTATGTGCGTGACCTACAGCCGGGACCATTCCCTCCAGGGGAAAAGGCCGTGGGTTCCTACGGACTGGGCGGGAAGATAGTTCCCATACGAAGATGCTGCCCCCTGTTTGGGGGCAGCATTTCTTCCAGACTCCAAGTCTTCCGGTGACCCACTTAGTGGCAGGTGGCTGGCTCTGTGGAGGCGTCTGTGCCGGTATGTTTCAGTTGCCGTCCGTCCGGCATTTCGCCGGGTGAAAGCCGGCTGTTCCCGGCTTGTTATAGAACTCCCGGTGCGAAGGCATAGAATTAGACCGGCGGGAAGAGAGGTAAGGCGTATGGACGAGGAACTGGCAATTTGTAAAAAGGTGCTCCCGTTTTACAGTACCCGTCATCACTTAATCCCGGTTTTGCAGGAGTTACAGTCGAAAATAGGTTACCTTCCGGAAAAGGTGATTGTGGAAGTATCAAGACATCTGCGGGTTCCCGCCAGCGATGTTTATGCTGTCGCTTCTTTTTACGACCAGTTCAGGTTGCAACCCCTGGGAAGAAAAAGGATCGCTGTCTGCCGGGGTACGGCCTGTCATGTCCGCGGCGCACCGCAAATTTTGAAAAGAATCGAAGCAATGACGAATTTAAAAGAAGGTGAAACCTCGCCTGACCTGGAGTACACGCTGGAAACCGTGGGTTGTATAGGTTGCTGTGCCCTCGCTCCCTGCGTGCGCGTTAATAAAGAGGTTTTCGGGGAAATGTCACCGGAAAGGGTGGCGGAGCTTTTTGATGTGTTCGGGGAGGAAGACGGGAATGCCTAAGGGCGAAACTACCATTTTCGTTTGCCAGGGTACCGGTTGTGTTTCGGGTGGAAGTACCGAGCTTTATTCCTTGCTGGAAGCAGAGTTGGCGGGTGCAGGTGCAGGCAATGTCCGCCTCAAGCGTACCGGGTGTCACGGGTTTTGCCAGCAGGGTCCGGTCGTGGTAATCGGTCCGGAAAGGGTTTTTTACGTAAAGGTCGAACCGGCCGACGCCAAGGAAATTGTTGCCGCGATTCTGGCCGAGGAAAAACCCGTTCAACGGCTTCTCTACCGTGATCCCGTGACCGGAAGCATCATCCCCCATTATCACGACATTCCTTTTTACCGGGAGCAAGAGCGGGTCATCTTGAGGAACTGCGGGAACATTGACCCGGAGGATGTCGACGACTACCTTGCTGCCGGAGGTTACCGGGCGTTGACCAGAGCCCTCAAAGAGATGACCCGTGAGGAAATCATCGAAGAGGTCAAGCGCTCCGGGCTGCGCGGACTCGGCGGCGCCGGTTTTTCTGCGGGCAGGAAGTGGGAGGCTTGTTACCGTGCTTCCGGGAATGAAAAGTTTGTGATCTGCAACGGCGACGAGGGTGACCCGGGGGCTTTTCAGGACCGTTCGGTGATGGAGGGAGACCCGCATTCGATTTTGGAAGGAATGGCGATTGCCGGCTATGCTATCGGGGCGAACAAGGGGTATATTTATGTCCGCGCCGAATACCCGCTGGCGGTGCACCGCTTGAAAACGGCCGTAAAACAGGCGGGCGAGCGGGGTTTTCTGGGCAGGAACATTCTCGGAAGCGGTTTTGATTTCGACATTGAGATTTTTCAAGGGGCAGGGGCCTTTGTTTGCGGGGAATCCACGGCTCTGGTCCGTTCGATCGAGGGTTACCGGGGATTGCCCCGGCCGCTTCCCCGCCCGCGCACTTCGGAAGCGGGTTTGTGGGGTAAGCCAACGTTGCTCAACAACGTAAAGACCCTCGCGAGTGTTCCTCACATTATCCTGCAGGGCGCCGACTGGTTTGCCGCAAGAGGTACCGAAAGAAGCAAGGGTACCGCCGTTTTTTCTCTTACCGGTAAGGTGGTAAACTGCGGTTTGATCGAGGTGCCTATGGGCGCTTCTTTACGGAAAATCATTTTCGAGATCGGCGGTGGAATTCAAGGAAACAAGACTTTTAAGGCTGTCCAGACCGGGGGGCCTTCGGGGGGCTGCCTGCCCGCGGAAATGCTTGATATACCGGTTGATTTCGATTCACTGACTTCTGCGGGTTCCATCATGGGTTCTGGGGGCATGGTCATCCTTGACGAGAACACCTGCATGGTTGATCTGGCACGGTATTTCCTGGACTTTACGCAGAGGGAATCTTGCGGCCAGTGCATTCCCTGCCGTTTGGGGACCAGGCAAATGTTTACCATCCTTGATGACATCACGAAAGGCCAGGGGAGACCGGGCGATATCGAACTGCTTGTAGAACTCGGGGGAATTATTGCCAGGGGTTCACTCTGCGGCCTGGGAAAGACGGTTCCTAATCCGGTGCTTACTACCATTCGCTATTTCCGCGCCGAGTATGAAGCACACATATACGAACACCGGTGTCCTGCCGGCGTTTGCCAGATGTGAGGGGTTGTTATGGAAAGAATTGACCTTTTGCTTGATGGTAAACAAGTGACCGCCCGGAGCGGGATGACCATTTTAGAAGTGGCGCTGGAAAATAAGGTCTACGTACCGCATCTATGCCACCACCCGGAGTTGAAGCCTGCCGGAGTCTGCCGGCTTTGTTACGTGGAGCTGGAGGGCAAGGGCCCCGTTCTTTCGTGCCGGACGCCGGCCGAAGCGGGGATGGTAATAAAAACCAGGAGCCCGCTGGTTGACGAAATTCGCTCCGGCCTGGTTGAATTGCTGATCGCCGACCGGCACGACGATTGCCCCAGTTGCGCCAAAAAAGGGCGCTGCGAGCTTCAAAAGATCATGGGTTACCTCCGGGTAAACAAGAAAAAAGCAAGACGATTGCGGTTTGCCGAAGGCGCGCTCGAGCCGGATACCTCCAACCCTTTCTTTAACCTTGACCCGAACAAATGCGTCCTTTGCGGGAGGTGCGTGCGCACCTGTTCCGAGCTCTTGCGCATAAATGCGATCGCCATTATTGGCCGGGGTTACCGGAGCAAGGTGGCTCCCCTGGGGGCAAAACCGATTGCGCAGTCCAGTTGCGAGTCTTGCGGGGAGTGTGTGGAGAGGTGTCCGGTGGGCGGCCTGGTTTACAAGGAATACAAGCGGCCGGAGAAGCACGTTTTGACCGTGTGTCCCTACTGCAGTAGCGGTTGCCGGCTGACGCTGGGACTGCAGAAAACGGAAATTGTCAGCGCTCAGGGAGAGCGGCTTTGTGCGCGGGGACGCTTCGGCTGGCGCTACATTTACGCGCCGGACAGGATCACGGCGCCTCTGGCAAGAACAGAGGGAAGGCTGGTCGAGGTCTCGTGGGAGGATGCCATTCGGTTGGCAGCCACGCATTTTGCCCGGTACAGGGGCGAGGAAATCGCGGTGGTTGTTTCCGCCAAATGTACGAACGAAGAGGCCTACCTTTTCCAGAAGTTTGCCCGGTCTGTTTTGAAAACCAACAATATAGATAACACGGCCCGTCTCAGCCACGCCGCCAGCCTGGAAGCACTCTGGGAAGCTACGGGTATCGGCGCGGCAACGAACTCCCTTGAGGAACTGGAGGACGCGGCGTGTATTTTAATGGTAGGTGCCAACACCGCCAGGACCCACCCGGCGGCGGCCAGGAAGGTGAAAGAGGCTGCCGAGAAGGGAAGCAGGCTCATCATCGTTGATCCCGTTGAGAACGATTTCCGGCGCTTCGCCCATCTATGGCTTAAGCCTTACCCAGGTACCGACGTGGCCTTGCTGATGGGTATTGCCGGCGTAATCGTGGAAGAAGGTTTGCTGGACCTGGGTTTTGTTGAAGAGCGGTGCGAAAACTTTGAGGAACTGAGGGGATCACTGGCAGATTTTCCTCTCGGGAGGGTGGAAAGGCTGACCGGGGTGCCGCGCGAAATGGTTGCGGAGGCGGCAGACGTCTTTGCCCGGTCCAAACCGGCAGCCGTTTTGTGGTCGACCGGCGTGACCCAGTACCTTCACGGGAAAGATACCGTGTGCGCCCTGATCAATTTGGCGCTCCTAACCGGGAATGTGGGTAGTTCGTCTGCCGGCCTTCACCCCCTTTTGGAGCAGAGCAACGCCCAGGGTGCCTGCGACATGGGTTGCCTGCCCGGTTTCTACCCCGGTTACCAGCCGGTGGCAGGCGAAGGGGTACGGGAGAAGTTTGAGGCGGCTTGGAAGACGGAGCTCAATCCGGAGCCGGGGTTGGCGTTCACGGAGTTGTGGGACGCTATTCTGGACGGCAGAATAAAGGCGTTGTATCTTGTGGGCGCTAACCCCCTAACGGAGCTGCCGGGCGGGTACAGGGTGTTGGAGTCTCTTGAAAGACTGGAATTCCTTGTTTTTCAAGATTTGTTTCTCAACGAGACGGCGGGCCATGCCCATCTGGTGCTGCCGGCGGCCGGTTTTGCCGAAAAAGATGGGACGTATACCACTGCCGACAGGCGGGTGCAGCGGTTGCGGAAGGTAATCGAACCGGCCGGCCGGTCCCTGCCCGACGGAGAGATAATTAGGAGAATCGCTGCGGCGATGGGCGCCACCGGTTTTGATTTTGCAAACCCCGCCGGGGTCATGGAAGAAATTGCTTCTCTGGTGCCGGGATACGGAGGTATTGGCTACGAAAAACTCGCGGAAGGGGCCTTGGTCTGGCCTGCAGGGACGGCCGTCCTCCACAAGCAAGCTTTTCACCGGCTAACCAGTAAAGCAAAGCTTTTCCCTTTAGATTATCAAGGTCCGGAAGAACGTCCCGACGTCGAGTTTCCGTTGGTCTTGGTCACCAGGCGAAATGCCCCGTATTACGGGACGTGTGCCCATAAGGTGGACGGGTTCAGGAAACTGGCACCCGGAGAATATCTGGAGGTAAGTTTCAAAGACGCCGGTGATTTGGGGCTCGGGGATGGCGAGGAAGTGAAGGTCATTTCCAGGCAAGGAGGGCTCAGGGTCGCCGTAAAAGTTACCGAGGATCCACCTCCCGGTGTAGTCGTCCTGAATTACAATTTGTCACAGGATCCCGGTAAAGCACTGATGCGCAGGGAAATGAGGGCGTGCGCGGTGCGAATAGAAAGATTCCTTTAGAAAACTGCTCTCGGCACGTCAGGGGGCGAACAGGAGAACCTCAACAGGGCGGCTTCTTTCTGCTTTCTATCGGGTTGATTTTGTGGTATAGTTAGCTGCAAAGCTTTAACTCCCCTGCTTGAAAAAGTCTGAGAGGCGAGGAGGATTCGTGATGAAACATACCCTGGCGGTGCTGGCGCTCAATAAGCCGGGAGTACTGGCGCGGATTGCCGGGCTTTTAAGCCGGCGGGCCTTTAATATTGAAAGCATCACCGCCGGCCACACGGAAGAACCGAACATTTCCCGGCTCACCATCGTGGTCCAGGGAGACGACCGGGTCATCGACCAGGTAGTAAAGCAGGTTTCCAAGCTCGTGGACGTTCTCAAGGTGGAGCGCCTGGATCAAAACGTGATCGACCGGGAACTGGCGCTGATAAAGGTCAAGGCCGACCCCTCGCGCCGCTCGGACATTGTCGACATCGTCGAGATCTTCCGGGCGCATATTGTGGACGTCGGCAAGGAAACAATGGTGGTCGAAATGACCGGCGACGAGGAGAAAATCGACGCTCTTTGCGCGGTTTTAAGCGAGCACGGCATTCTCGAAATGGTACGCACCGGGAAGGTTTCACTTGCCAGGGGAAGACATACGGTGAAGGGTACCTGACCCCCGGCGGCCCATTGCACTGCAGCCAAAGCACTGCGTTGCGCGACCGCTACTTCCGAATTCAGGGCGGCCCGGTGGGCCGCTATTTAGTCGTCGGTCGTCGGTTGTCG
>JASEJH010000013.1:0-1106 GCA_030016455.1 Thermoanaerobacteraceae bacterium | reverse complement strand
GGAAATCGCCGCAGACGATCTCCTTAAAATACTGTATTTACTTTAAGATTGCCTAACCGGTTTCACGGCGCTACTTGTTGCCGTCGAATTCTCGCGGCCATCTTTCCGGGGTTTGTCGCCTCCAGTTCCCGGCATATCATTCTTGTAAAGGCGTTGAAAAAACCAACCCCCTGACGCCTGAAGGAACCTGTCAAAACAGCGCCGGAAGCAGACTTGGGGTTGGTTCCGGCCAATCGGGCAATGGTTTGCTTCCTGCCCGAGCCATGCGGCGGCGCCAACGCAAGGAGGATGCCATGTGCCTGTTGATCGGCGTGACGGCGGCTTTCGATGAGGAAGAAGAGCGCTGTTACCTGAGCCGTCTTTACGTGGACGCGGTGGTTCGTGCCGGCGGGGTGCCGGTCGTTTTGCCGCCCCTGCCGTTGGAAATGGCTGCTGCGGTCTTGGATCAGATGCGCGGCCTGCTTCTTTCGGGAGGTGGGGACCTGGATCCGGCGTACTTTGGTGAGGAACCGCTTTCCGGTACAGGAAAAGTCAGCCCGCGGCGGGACGTTTTCGAGCTGGCTCTTGCCCGGGCGGCCCTGATCCGGCAGGTTCCGGTCCTCGGTATTTGCCGCGGGATGCAGGTGTTGAACGTGGCGGCCGGCGGCACCGTTTACCAGGACCTCGTTTTGGGGGTGAAACAACCTTTAAAGCATTTCCAGGAAGCACCCCGCTGGTACGGGACGCACCATATTGAAATCCACCCGGGGACGAAGCTAGCGGGCATTTTCAACGTTTCACGGCTGCGGGTCAATTCCTTCCACCACCAGGCGGTGCACCGGGTGGCGCCTGGGTTCAGGGTCAGCGCGGTGGCACCGGATGGAGTCATCGAGGCGATCGAGGCCGGGGCTCACCCTTTCGGGGTAGGAGTGCAGTTTCACCCTGAGGGGATGTGGGAAAAAGAGTCGGTTTTCCTCGGGTTGTTTACTGCCCTGGTAGCGGCAGCAGGGGGAAAACGGCGGCCCCTTGAAAAATGGTAAATGTTTTAGCAGGAAAATAGACCCCCGGAGCGAATTAAGTAAAAGGGGTTTTTACAAATTTTTGTATAGCTTCTAATTATTGTCGCA
>JASEJH010000139.1 GCA_030016455.1 Thermoanaerobacteraceae bacterium | reverse complement strand
TATTATGGAACCATGTGGCGCTATTATAAAACACTGGGGAGTACTTTAGAAGCAAACCGACACCAAATGCAGGGGAAAAGACACGAAAGGTTAAAAACGTTCCTCTATTGGAAGGCGGCACAGGTGTTTCATTGTATAAAACAAGAGGGCCGCTTCCGGCCCTCGTCCATAATCGGGTAACACAACCCGGAACTATTCCGCCACTTCGCTTTCGGGCAATCCTACCTCCCAGGCCTTCAGCACCCGGCGCAACAACTTTCCGGTCCGGGTGCGGGGAAGGCTCATACAGACCTCAAACTCCTGGGGCACCATGTGCTCCGCAAGGCTGTTTTTCACGAAACGCTGCAGCTCTGCCCGCAGCTTAGGCGACCACTGGTGGCCCGGCCGGAGCACCAGAAAGGCTTTGACCGTCTCCCCAAGCAAAAGGTTGGGCTTGCCGATCACCCCGGCTTCAAGCACCGCCGGGTGCTCCATCAGCTTGCTTTCTACCTCGAAGGGCCCGACGCGGCGCTCTCCTACCTTGATGATGTCGTCTATTCTTCCCTGGTACCAGTAATAGCCGTCACGGTCCCGGTAAACCAGGTCCCCGCTCAGGTACCAGGGAGGCAGCCGGAAATACTCGGCATACTTTTCCGGGTCGCGCCAGATGCCCCGCATCATCGCCGGCCAGGGAACCCGGATGGCCAGCTGTCCCATCTGCAGTGGACCTACCTCCCGGCCGCCCGCGTCAACCACCGCCACCTGGATCCCGGGCACGGGTTTCCCCATTGAACCGGGCTTCACCGGAAGACACCGGAAGTTGGCGATAATATGCGCTCCGGTTTCGGTCATGAACCAGGTATCGTAGACATCCAGGCCGAAAACCGCCCGTGCCCAGCGGATGATCGCCGGGTTCAGGGGCTCACCCACACTGACAATGTGCCGGAGGCGATGGGTGAAATTTCCAACCACCGCGTTCCCGGAAACCAGCAACAGGCGGAGGGCGGTCGGGGTGGTGTACCAGACCGTCACTCCGAAACGTTCGATAAACTGGAACCACCGCTGGGGGCTGAAAGAGCCGCCGCAAACCACCGTGGTGACGCCGTTCAGCCAGGGGGCGAGGATGCCGTAGCCGACTCCCGTCACCCACCCTAAATCGGCGGTGCACCAGTAAACGTCGTCCGGCTTGAGGTCCAGAACCCACAGTCCCGTCCAATAGTACTGCACAAGACCGCCGTGGGAAAGAACGACACCCTTCGGCTTCCCCGTCGAGCCCGAGGTGTACAGGAGGGCGAAGGGAGCGTCGCGGTCAAGCAGCGCCGCCTCGAAGTCGCCCGTTGCCTGATCGACGGCCCGGTACCAGCTTTTCTCTTCGCTCTCTACTCCGGTTTCGGCTATGCCGACCAAAAAGGTCAACTTCAACCGCGGCAGCCGCAAACGGTCGATCCGTTGTTCCAAAGCAGGGGTAGTCACGAGTGCAACCGCATCCGAATCCTCAAGGATTTCCATCAGCGCTTCGGTCATGTACCCTTCGAAAACCGGCACGGCTACAGCGCCGCTCTTGACGATACCCAGGAAGCTCACGTAGAACTCCGGCAACGCGGGACCGAAAAGCACCACGCGGTCTCCCGGCCGGACACCGTGGCGTCTCAGGACCAGTGCAAACCGGTCGGAAAGCTCCTTCAATTCGCCGAAGGTATACTGCCGCTCCTGCATACCCTCCCAAAACCGCAGCGCCACCTTATCCTTTAATCCCCTGCTGCACTGCGCGTCAACAGCCGCCTGGGCGATGTTCAGCCGCAGTCCGAAGCCCAGCTCCTGTTCCGCCTGCTCCCAGTCAAAATCCTGGTATACGGTTTCATAATCGGTAAGATTTGGCTCGCGCATCAATACCGCCCGCCTTTAAGAAGTTCAGGCCTTGGTTCCTCCCGAAGCCGCCCCCCGGTGCTTCCCGCCCGGTAACCTAAATGCAGGGAAACGGAATGGCACGACTCCTGCAAAACATTGATCAGCCGGTTGATTCGCTCAAGGGTCAGCCGGCTGGCCGGCCCCACTATTCCCACGGCCGCAACCACCCGGCCGTGAACGTCCATGATCGGCGCCGCCAGGCCGCGCAGGCTGTCCGCCAGTTCTTCGGCGCTTACCGCATATCCCTGGGCCCGGACGCGCTCAATATGTAGCAGCAATTGTTCAGGATTAACGATGGTGTTGATGGTGAACTGCCGCAGCGTTTGCGTTTGGAAATACTCGCGCAGGCGGTCCTCCGGGAGATAGGCCAGCAACACCTTCCCCTCCGCCGCACAATGTGCCGGTGCCTTCAGGCCCAGGTTCACGGTGATGGTTTCCTGCGACTGGCATCGTTCCAGGTACAGGACCTCGCTACCCTCCAGCACCCCCAACTGCGTCGTCTCCCCGGTGATCTCCGCCAGCTCTTTGAGGTAGGGCAAGACCTCCCGCCGGAAATCAAGCTGGTGGAGGAAGCTCAAGCCCAGCGAGATGAACCGCATCCCCAACCGGTATCGTTCCGTCGCCTCGTCCTGTTCTACGAAACCGTATTTCATCAGCGTGTTGAGCAACCGGTGCACCGTACTCTTGTGCAGGCCGAGTTCCTTGCCCAACCTGGTTACGCCTGTTCCCTCGGGATTGGCGCCCAGCGCCTCCAGAATGGAAAGCGCGCGCTCCACCGAGTGGACTGCGTAAAACCTGTCCTCTTTCTTAGTCACCCGGGCCACTCCTGCTTTTTGAGAAGTGCGTCAGTGAGATTATACCATAATCTGCATGCAGCCGGGGAACTTGCAGAAGATGAAGCACCTGCTCGCACTGCGAAACGGAGCCCCGCAAAAAACGCGGCGCGGGAAAATGGAAGCGGCGCGGGCAGCTTTCCGCACGCCCGGGAAAAAGAGCGGCGGAGCCCATGAACAGACCAAAAAACAAGGCGCGCATGCTAAAAGCGGGCAGTCCCCGCGAGACTGCCCGCCCGTAAGCGCCCCTGTTACTCGAAAACCACCACGCTCACACGCTGGTCGCCCGGAGTGAGGCCGAGGGTCACCGCGTAGGTTTTCTCACCCAGCTTCTTCTCAAAGCAGAAGGTCTCGATGCCGTTACGGGGTGTCTCGGCGATAAACTTGTAGTCCTCGGCCTCCAGCTTCTGCTTCACGGCTGACAGGTCGTTGGCCTTGGCCTGCCGCTTCAGGGCGTAAGTGAAGTGGCTGCCGTTGCCGCCTGGGCCCATCGGCATTTCAAAAAACGCCGACAGCTTCGCCCCGCCGAAAACTGCCGCTAGCACCGGCTGGACGTCCTTGTGAACCGCCACCGAGAAATCCCCCGTCGGGGCAACCTCTTCCACCTTTTCGAAATCAAGCGTTACCGGCTGAATCGGCCGCGCCATCCCTGTTCCTGCCGGCGCCTGCGATTCCGTCTTTTTACCGCAACCCGCGGTGGCCACCAGCAACACACCGAGCACAAGCACCACTAAGAAACGCATCATCTTCCCTCTTTTCCGTAATTCTCGAACCGAGACAATTGACACATAGACCCTCTTTTTCAAATTCTCTTTCCTTTCCGGTATTCCTTGTTTCGGCGGCTAAAAAATTTTGCCCGGAGCGAAAGACAAAATCTACCTGAGGCTGCTTGTCTTTTTCAGGGCAGAATGATAGGATGAGCTTAGGCTTTTAAAGACTCGGGGTGGTTAATCTTTGCAAATAAGGGAACGCGGCCACGCGGAAATACGTCCGGTCACGATTATACCGGGGTACAGCAAGTATGCCGAAGGGTCGGCCCTGATCGAAATCGGAGACACGCGGGTGCTCTGTACGGCCTCGGTTGACGACAAGCTGCCGCCTTTTTTGAAGGGAAAAGAAAAAGGATGGGTAACAGCGGAGTACGGGATGCTCCCCCGCGCCACCGAAACCCGGAATATACGTGAAGCAGCGAAAGGGCGGCCGAGCGGCCGGTCGCTGGAAATCCAGCGGCTCATCGGGCGCTCCCTGCGGGCGGTGGTTGACCTGGAGGCGCTCGGGGAACGCATGATCATCGTTGACTGCGACGTGCTCCAGGCCGACGGGGGAACCCGCACCGCCTCGATCACCGGCGGCTTTGTGGCACTGGTTTACGCCCTCGACTGGCTCCGCAATGAGGGAGTCATCTCTTTTCTGCCGGTTACCGATTTCGTGGCCGCAATCAGCGTTGGACGGGTAGGATGGGAATACCTGCTCGACCTTTCGTTTACGGAAGATTCGCTGGCGGCAGTGGACATGAACGTAGTGATGACCGAGAAAGGGCGGCTGGTGGAGATCCAGGGAACCGGCGAGGAAGAGACCTTTTCCCGGGAAGAGCTCGACCTCATGCTCGAGCTTGCGGCCTCCGGGATCAGCACCCTCATTCAGAAGCAGCGTGAGGCTCTGGGCAGCCTCGCCACCTTTATCGGGGGAGAGATGCTTGCGGCGGATAGTAGTGGCGACCACCAACCCGGGTAAGCTCCGGGAACTCAGCATGCTCCTGGCGCCTCTGGACCTGGAGGTCACCGGCACGGACGCCTATCCCGGCTTCCCGGAAATAGAGGAAGAAGGCCGGACCTTTGAGGAAAACGCGGTTAAAAAAGCGCGGCTGACGGCGGCATTCACCGGCGAAACGGCGCTGGCCGACGACTCGGGGCTGGAAGTGGATTACTTAGGCGGCGCGCCGGGGGTTTATTCCGCCCGTTTTGCCGGCGAGCCCAGAGACGACCTCGCCAACAACGCCAAGCTTTTGGAACTTCTAAAAGGCGTGCCCTGGGAAAAGCGGACGGCCCGGTTCCGGTGCGTGATCGCCGTGGCCACACCCGCAGGAAAGGTTCTCACCGCAGAGGGCGCCTGCGCCGGATACATCCTTGATCAACCCCGGGGCACGGGCGGCTTCGGGTACGACCCGCTGTTTTATTACCCCGAGTACGGAAAGACCTTCGCCGAACTCCCCCCCGAAGTAAAAAACCGGGTCAGCCACCGGGCCCAGGCCCTGACAAAAATGAAGGAGATACTGGCGAACTTACTGAAAAAGTGAAGGGTGAGCGGCGTGCCCCCGTGCGCCGGAAGTTTTGACTTTCAGCCGCTTATAGGCTATAATATCAGTCGTCAGGTGTCAGTCGT
>JASEJH010000138.1:639-5137 GCA_030016455.1 Thermoanaerobacteraceae bacterium | reverse complement strand
CAAAGTAGAATTGAACCGGGTTGAGCCGCCGCAGGGTTCAAAAGCGGTCCCCGGGCACGGCCTGAAGTTCATGGTGGTTGCACCGGCGGTTTCCTGCTGCGGCGCGGGGCGGGGGCAGAAGCAGCGCACCCGCCATCCCCAAGGTTGAAAGCGCGGCCGCCAGGGCGTAGGTCCAGGTAAACGTCTGCGTGGCGTCTGCCAGGTAGCCCCCGACCGCCGGCCCCAGCGCCTGCCCGATCCCGAAGAAGAGGGTGATGAATCCGAGGCCTGCTGCTGCCAGCCGCCGCCCTAAATAATCGCCGGAGGCGGCGGCCATAATGGTCGGCACACCCACGGAGCTCAGGCCGAAGAGGACGGCCGAAAGATAAAAAGCCGGTGTCGCCCTGCAGAAGGCAAAGAGCAGGTACGAAAGCGCGAGCGTGAAGTAAACCAGGGCGGCACCATACTTTCGGCCCAGGCGGTCGGAGATGCTGCCCCAGAGAAGGCCGCAGAAGATGTTCAGCCCCCCCACCACCGCCCACAAAGCGCTGGCTTGAGCGGCGGTCCAGCCGATCTCACCCCGCAGGAAGGCGGCAAAAAAGGTGATGTAGATGACGTAGGAGGCGCCAAAGGTGAAATAAACCAGGCCAAAGTACCAGACCGCCTTTTCCCGGTAGATCAAACCCCACTGCAGGGGGCTTTCTTTGCCGCCCGGGTTGTCCGGCTTCGCTTCCGGCCCCGAAGTTTCTCCCACCGGAAGCAGGCCCACCGACTCCGGCCGGGGGCGCAAAAAGGCCAGGCAGACGCCGCTGATGATGAAAAGCAGACCGCCCAGGCAGAACCAGGCGAAGCGCCAGCCGGACGGCCCGAAAGCGAGCAGGATGTGCGGAATGATGAATGCTCCGAGGATGATTCCCGTGCCGGTTCCGCTGGAGACGATGCCGGTGGCGAAACCCCGGTAGCGCGTGGCAAACCAGACCGATCCCAGCGCCATAGCCGGCACGTAGGCCCCGCCGTTGCCCAGGCCCGTCAGGAGGCGCATGGCGAAGGCCCACTCGAAGGAACGCGCCAGGCCGGTAAGAAACATGGTGCCGCCCATCAGCAGGAGAGAAAAGCTGATGATGTAGCGGCTGTTGTACCGCGCGGCCAGAAAACCACCGGTGAAGGCGGCGACCAGGTAGCCGATGAAGTTGCCCGTGCCGAGGAGCCCCGCCTGGGTGTACGTGAGGGCCAGGCCCTCCCGCATGGGGGGGAGAATCAGGGCGTACGACATGCGGCCGAACCCGTGCGCTCCCAAGGCGGTAAGCATACCCATAAAAACGACGATCCAACCGTAGTGCAGGCCAGGGCGCTCCGCTTTCATTCAGGCCTCCGGTGCCGGCCGCAGGTTGTACCGGTGGCGGTAGCCTTTTCGTTTTGTTTTCATATCTTCTACGTACACCTGCTCGAAAATGGTCGTAGTTAACGGTCGTAAAAAACCCAAGGCAAGGGAGGTCTCCCTTTGGAGCTTCGTTCCTGCGTGCCCGGACGCCCTGCTTGGGACCAGACTCCATTCTGTACATCATTCTACAACAACTGCGCCTTTGAAACCATTGGCAACCTTCACTTTTATAAAATTTGCAGGAACCGGCAGGAGAAAGACGTTATTTGACGAATAAGTAAAAAAGTCTCCGAGCCCGGTTCCCTAAGGCGGAAAAACGCTAAGGGGCCAGGGCCGATAGGGTGTACCTGGAAACGGGTGCGCCTCCCGGTGCGGAAAGGAGAGCAGGTGTAAGCCGGTCCAACCCAGGCCGGGTGGTGCTGTTTTCCACCCTTTCTGCAGCGCGCCCGGCCATTCCTTTTAACAGCCTGGTCCGCTGTTTCGGCGGCTACCGGGACAGAAAGGCGAATGGGCCGCGCCCTTTACAGGCCGGGAGGTTCAAGCGCGTTAAAACTTAATAAAGCGGGGGAGCGGCGTGTCCGGGAAAACGCTGGCTTTGCTCATGCTCCTTTTTCTGGTTGCCGCCGGAGGCTGCGGTGGAGGTGGTTGCAAGGAGCAACCGAAAGCGCCCGCCGCAGAACCGGCGGTAAAGGACGTGATTTTGGCGACTACAACGTCCACCGTGGATACGGGGCTGCTGGATGTTTTGGTGCCCCGCTTCGAAGAGCAGACCGGTTACAACGTGAAAACGATCGCCGTGGGCACCGGCCAGGCGCTGGCTATGGGCGAGAGGGGTGAGGCGGACGTGCTGCTGGTGCACGCGCCTGCTGCCGAACGGAAGCTGGTGGATGCGGGAATCGGCGTCAACTACCGGCTCGTTATGCACAACGACTTCATCATTGTCGGGCCTCCCGAGGATCCGGCAGGAATCAAGGGCAAGCCCAGCGTAGAAGCGTTCAGGGCCATCGCCGGGACGAAGGCCGTGTTTGTTTCCCGCGGTGACGATTCGGGAACGCACAAGAAGGAACTGGCCGTCTGGAAAGAGGCAGGCATCACCCCGGCCGGGAACTGGTACCAGGAGTCCGGTCAGGGCATGGGTGCCACGCTGCTGATGGCTTCGGAAAAGAGGGCCTATACTCTGACCGACCGCGGTACCTATCTCGCCCAGCGGGCGAACCTTAGACTCGCCATCCTTTCGGAAGGGGACAGGTCGCTGCTCAACATCTACCACGTGATGCAGGTCAACCCGGAGAAGTTCGCGAAGGTCAATGCCGAAGGCGCCAGGGCGTTTGTAGAGTTTATGGTTGCGCCTGAAACGCAGGGGATAATCGCGGATTTTGGCCGGGACAGGTTCGGGGGACCGCTCTTTATTCCGGACGCCGGCAAGACGATGGAAGATTTGGATTAGCGGGGGGGTATGGTTACTGGGCGTTATCGGTACGGGATTGGTTGAGGCGGCAAGGCTTTTGGCCACGGCGGACCCCGAAGTCGTAGATATAACCCTCCGCACGCTGCAGGTTTCCGGGAGCGCCACCTGCGTCGCCGTGCTCATCGGGGTCCCTGTAGGAACCCTACTCGCCCACACCAGGTTTTTCGGGCGGGGCCTTGTGGTGAGCCTGGTCAACTTCGGGATGGGCCTGCCGCCGGTAGTCGTGGGCCTGGCCACCTGGTTGTGCCTGACCCGGCACGGGCCGCTCGGGTTTCTCGGGCTGCTGTACACCCCGGCGGCCATGGTGATCGCTCAGGCCGTTATCGCAGCGCCGATTGTGGCCGGCTTTACCATTGCCGCCATCCAGTCGGTTAACCCCAAGCTGCGGCTGCAGTTGCTGGCGCTGGGGGTCGACCGCCGGCAGTACCTGTGGCTTCTGTTGCGAGAGGCGCGCCTGGGCATTCTGGCAGCGGTGATCGCCGGTTTCGGCGGGGTCGTTTCGGAGGTGGGTGCGTCCATCATGGTCGGCGGGAACGTGCGCGGTGAAACCCGTGTGCTCACGACCGCCACCGTACTCGAGGTATCCAAGGGAAACTTCGAGATGGCTGCCGCCCTGAGCGTAATTCTGCTGTTTCTTTCTTTCGGCATCACCGCGTGCCTGACCTTCCTGCAACAGCGGGGGAAACAACCGTGAAGATGATCGTGGCGGAAAACCTGGTGCTGCGCCTCGGGAACCAGGAGATCTTCCGGGTTGACAAGCTGGCGCTGGCACGGGGTGAGGTGCTGGCGCTGGTTGGGCCCAACGGTGCGGGCAAAACCAGCTTGCTGTTGACCCTGGCCCTGCTCCAGAAGCCGACTGCCGGTACAGTCCGTTTTGACGGCGAAACCGCGAACAGGCATAACCTCCTGGCCCTGCGCCGGCGCCTGGCGGTGGTTTTCCAGGAGCCCCTGCTGCTGGACACCACCGTCTGGGGCAACGTGACGACCGCTTTGCGGATCAGGGGAATACCCCGGCGGGAGGCGAACGCCAGGGCGCAGAAATGGCTGGAACGGTTCGGCATCGCCCACCTGGCCCGCCGGCCCGCCCGGCACCTTTCCGGGGGAGAGGCGCAACGGACCAGCCTCGCCCGGGCTTTTGCGCTCGAGCCGGAGGTGCTGTTCTTAGACGAGCCTTTCGCCGCGCTCGATCTGCCGACCCGGAACGCGCTGCTCGGGGAATTGGGCGGTCTTTTGAGGGAAGCGGGCGTCACCGCGCTTTTTGTAACGCACGATTATGCGGAAATTCCTTACGTGGCGGAGCGGGTTGCCGTGATGTACGGGGGGCGGATTGTCAAGAACGGTACCGTCCGGGAGGTTTTCGGCGAGGAGCTGCTGGCGCAAAAGGTGTGGGTGCCCTGGCGGTGATCAGTGCAAGCACCGGCCGCAACCGCCCAGCCTGTTGACCACCATGGCCTTCAGGAGCAGCAGCAGAGCAACCACGCGGTCTTCGACGGCTTCCTCTTCCCGCAGGAGGTGACCGGCGATCTTGGCCACGTCTACCGCTTCGTAGAGCAGCTTCAGGTTCAAAGAGGCCTCTTCTCCCGTCACACTCCTGTTTTCCAGAAGCTCTTCGACGTTCAGCCGGCACAGCCCGACGTCCAGCATTTCCAGGGCGCCGATCCCGTTTGCCT
>JASEJH010000138.1:0-629 GCA_030016455.1 Thermoanaerobacteraceae bacterium | reverse complement strand
CCAGGCTGTCCAGGTCCGCTTCGGCCATCACGGGCTTGAAGAACGAAAGGCTTTTTGCCACCGCGACTATGCTCCTTTCTCGAACAGGGGGTTCAGCATCGCCTTCACCAGGAAGGTAACCCCGAGCAGGCGCTGCTTGTCATTCACGCAGTGCTCGTATAGAAACTTCCCGATTTTGTCCGCCAGCCTGAGACAGGTCTGGTAACGGTCGTTGTCGAGCTCCAGCGCCTCGCCGCCATCCTTTTCGAGCAACTCCACCAGCGAGAGCGACACCGCGACGTCGAGCAGTTCCAGGCTGCCGGTATCGTGTTCGTTGCACCAGCCGGCCAGGACCTCGACCTGCTTATACGGTATGGCGGGGTTGAGTACGTTTATGCGCATGGAATCCCTCCTCTGGCGGCCTTCCCGGTGCAACAGGTGTTTCCGGAGTTGCAGCTCGATTAAGCCAATTTCAGGGAACGCAATTTTGTATAATGTATGAAGCCTACCTGTTAATCGTTCACGGTAAAGGTTGTGTCCGCCACCATTTATTGTTTATCATTCCCGGTACCGCCGTTGGATATACCTTCGGGCGGCAGGTTGTTGCCCGTTGTTTCACCACTGCTTGGCGCGCCGGTCCGGTTGAAACG
>JASEJH010000137.1 GCA_030016455.1 Thermoanaerobacteraceae bacterium | reverse complement strand
TACCAAGAGCGGGTACGAGGTTGTGGGCGAGGCGGAAAACGCCGCCGCCGCCGTCGAACTTTATAAGGAGTTAAAGCCCGACCTGGTAACAATGGACATCACAATGCCCGAAATGGACGGGATTGCCGGTGTTAAGGCGATCAAGGCCATTGACCCGAACGCGAGCATCATTATGGTCAGCGCGATGGGGCAGCAGGCGATGGTGATGGAGGCGATCCAGGCAGGAGCGAAGGACTTTATCGTGAAACCGTTCCAACAGGAGCGAATCTTGCAGGCCATGGAGCGGGTACTGGCGAGATCGGGATAAGCAGGTCAAAGAAGGGGTTAAAATGCCGGAAGTCTTATCGCAAGCCGAGATAGACGCGCTGTTGACGGCGGTCTCCACCGGTCAGATCAAACCGGAAGAGGCGGCAGCGCTGCCGACGGTCCAGGCGCTGAAAAGGTACGACTTTCGTCGGCCGAACAAGTTTACAAAAGACCAACTGCGGACGTTACAGATCCTGCACGAAAACCTGGCCCGGATCCTCTCTGGTTTTCTTTCCGGTTATCTTCGTACCAACGTCAGCATCGCGGTCAGTTCGGTCGAGCAGTTCACTTTCGATGATTTCAGCCGCTCCCTGCCGATGCCCACGCTTCTTACGATCTTCAGCCTGAGCCCGCTCAAAGGGATGGCGGTGATGGAGACCAACCCGCACTTTCTCTTCCCGGTGATCGACCTCCTGTTCGGCGGCCCGGGTGACGTGCCCAAGAAGGTGCGGGAGCTGACCAGCATCGAAATTTCGGTGGCCAAAAAAATCAACGCCAAGATTTTAGAGAACTTAAGCTTCGCCTGGTCGGACGTTTTTTCGGTTACCCCCGAAATCGAGACGGTGGAAACAAACCCGCGGTTCCAGCAGGTAATTTCCCCGAGTGAAGTGGTCGTTGTCATCACTTTTTCCACCGTGGTAGGGACCGGAGCCCGCGGTTACATAAATCTGTGCCTGCCCCACGTCACCCTCGAACCAGTCCTGGTACAGCTTTCAAGCTACTACCATACGACGCCCGCCGGTTTACAGGAGGATTCAGCCAAGAAAGAACTGGAGTACTGGATCAACCAGGTGCCGGTAGACCTTGCGGTGGTAGCCGGGGAAACCGAAATCGCGGTGCGGGAATTTCTAAACCTGCAAGTAGGTGATGTTTTACCGCTCGACCGCGGTGTCAATGCGGACCTTGACGTTTACGTCAGCGGTCAGTTAAGGTACAAGGCCCAGGCGGGGACGGTCGGACGGTATCTTGCGGTTCAGATAACTTCGCTGGCCGAAGGGGGTGAGTTTGTTGGCTGACCGGTTGTTAATGCAGGAGGAAATCGATGCGCTGTTAAGTATGAACCAGCAGCAGGAGGTAGATGCTGCAGCCCAGGAAGCCCCGGCAGAAGCGCCTGGTGCGGGAGAGTCGGCCGGCGGTGACGGTCTGTCCGGCGCTGAAAGAGATGCCCTTGGAGAAATCGGCAACATCTCGATGGGTTCCGCAGCCACGTCGCTGTCGGAAATCTTGAACCAGAAGGTCACCATTACCAGCCCCCGGGTTACTTTGACGACCAGGAAAGAACTGATTGAAAGTTTCAGCGTGCCTTACATGATCATTAAGGTACAGTATACGCAGGGACTCGAGGGTACGACCGTGCTGGTGATCAAGACCAGTGACGCAGCGATCATCGCCGACTTGATGATGGGCGGCGACGGTTCTAGCCCGGTTGAAGAACTCGGCGAGATGGAGATAAGTGCAGCGGCCGAAGCGATGAACCAGATGATGGGCGCTGCGGCCACGGCGGTGGCCAACGTTTTTAACCGTACAGTGCACATCTCGCCGCCTCAAGCCTTTATATTCCACCGCGAGGAAGGGGTTGAAGAGTTAGACTTAGGGGTTGCGGATCCGATCGTGGTGGTTTCCTTCCGGATGACGATCGGGGAGCTTCTGGACACCGAAATCATGCAATTGCTGGAAATCGGTACGGCGAAAGAAAAGGCCCACCTGCTCTGGCAGGGCCTTGGTCCGGGGAAGGAGGCACCACCTGCTGCGGCGGAAGCCAAAATTACCGCGGAAACACCTCCGCCCCCCGCCGTTTCTCCCTTTGCTCCGGCGGCGCCCGCGGCTGGTACGCAGGCGGCTACTGCGCCTTCCGCCGTTGATCCGTCGAAGCTGGACCTGATTCTCGATATCCCGTTGAAGGTTACGGTAGTCCTGGGCAGAACGCGGCGGCCGATCAAGGAAATCCTCTCCCTGGGTCCCGGCAGCATCGTGGAGCTTGCGGCGCTGGCTGACGAGCCGGTGGAGATTCTGGTCAACGGTACACCTGTAGCCAGGGGTGAAGTGGTAGTGGTGAACGAGAATTTCGGGGTGCAGATCACCAGTATCATCACCCCTCAGGAGCGGATTCAGTATCTGGGGAAGTAGGCGCAGGGGCAGGGACCCAGTTGTCAGGATACAGGAGAGGTCGGGCTGCAGAATCAGGCGGGGGTGGAAAGCCGGGAAAAAACAGGTCCGGCGGCAGGGAACCCTTTCTATTCCACGGTTTCTAACGGGATTTGCGACGTTTATTATTGACAGTTACTGCGGGTCAAATTTAAGATAAATAAAGTACAGGCAAGCGCCGGGGGGCGCTTTTTTGATAAGGTAGGCGGATTGATTGTGGCTAAAACGCAGGTGAGGAAGGATGCAGTCACGGCGGTGCAGGAAGTGCCGCTTCCACTGTCACACGCTGCAGCTTTTTGGGGGATAGCGGGCCTTCTATTTTTTTCGCCTTTTTTTAGGGGGCTTTTCTTTCCGCCGGAACAGGAACGAGCCCTCATCGTAGCGGCTCTGGCCTTCTGGCTCGTCTATTTCGGACGCTGGATCCGGTACAGAATCCGGTTTTTCGAACACCCGCTGGACTTCTGGGTGTTCGGTCTGCCCGTGGTCTATTTAATCAGTTCTTTTGTTGCGGTCAACAAAGGACTGGCCGTAAACGAAATCGTCAAAACCTCGCTTTGTTTTATGGTTTTCTGGGCCGTTTCCCGGCTGGTCACCGGCGAGGAGTTTGTCCGGCGCACTCTAAGCATCATTTGGGCGAGCGGCGTTCTGGTCGCCCTGGCCGGGTTGGCGACGGCAACCGGCATCATTTTTATTCGCGACGGTTTCCTGGGCGGGCGGTTCTATTCCACGTTCCAGTACCCGAACGCGCTGGCCAACTACCTGCTATGCGTGCTGGTTCTGGGCGCATACTTGTGGTTGCACGCCTTAGGCCGGGGTTCCCTGACCCTGAAGAACCTCTGGCCGTCCCGGCCGGCCTGGTTCGACCGCCTGGACCCGGTGGCGTACCTCTTCGCCGCGGGGAATTTTCTGCTGGCCACGGTTTTCTGGGGGGCGAAGTCCAACGGCGGCATTCTGACCCTGCTTGTAATCGCCCCGTTGCTTTTTCTTGGTCTTCCTAAGTCGAAGCGCCGGCCGCTTTTCCTGCATGCCCTGCAGGTAGGTGTCCCCGGGCTTTTCGTGGCGTTGGTATTTATCAGGAGCGCCTTGGCTCAAAAGTTTGACCTGGCCTGGCTCTGGGCCTTTGCCGGTCTCCTGACTGTCGTCGGCCTGCAGGTGCTCTGGGACTTGGTGCTCCGGGAGAAGCTCGGCGGGCGGGTGAAGATCCCCTTGTGGGTCCCGGCCGGAGCAGGAGGGGTTTTGGCGGCCGGCGTTGCGGTGGCGCTGGCCGTTCGTCCCGGTTTGTGGCAAAAGCTCCTGGCGGTGATTCACTTCCGCAACGCCGTGGAGCGGCTTTACTTTTACCGGGACGCCCTGGAAATGATTGCGGCGCGGCCGGTTCTCGGCTGGGGCGGCGGCGGCTGGCAGGAGGCTTACCGGGCCTTTCAGCACTACCTTTACAACTCGACCCAGGTTCACGGCTACTACTTCCAGGTTGGCGTGGAGACGGGAATTATCGGCCTGCTGGTCGTTGCCGGCATCTGGTTCCTTTTCCTGCGGACGGCCCACCGCCTCTACCACGGCTGTCCGGAAGAGGATCCCCGGCGCCTCCTGGTCTGGGTGCTGACGGTCGCTGCGCTCAGCGTGGGGATCCATTCCGCGGTTGACTTCAACCTTTCGCTCTCGGCGCTGGCGCTGGTGCTGTTTGCTATTTTCGGAATGGTTCTCGGCTTGGCACTTCCGAAGGAAGAGAAAATAGAAAAGAAGGAAAAGAAGCGCCGGAAGGTTAACCGCCCGTTACCCGCCGGGCCTCTCGCGGCGGTGACCGCCGTCGCGGTAGTCCTGGTGGCCGGGGGCTTTTGCCTTGCGGTAGCCGGCAACCGGGCGCTCGCGGCTGATTTAGCCCTCCGGACGGGCGACATCCGGCGGGCGGCGGACTGCCTCGAGGTGGCCAGGACGTTGAATCCTTTTGAGGCCGAGTACGACGCCGTCTTGGGCCGGATCCGCCTGGCGCAAGGGAATACGGAGGCAGGCGTAAAAGCGGTGGAAGCCGCGGTAGCGAAAAGTAGGTACAGCGCCGTTCGCTGCGCGGAGTTAGCCTCGGCCTACCAGGCGGCCGGAAAACATGACGCCGCCGTTGATCGTGCCCGCAAAGCAGTCTCCCTGGCGCCGTTCCAAATCCAGTGGTACGAAAACCTTTCGCGTGTTGCCTTTGCGTCGGGCTACATGGAGCTAAACGCCAAGAATACGGAACAGGCGCGGCGTTTCTTTGAGCAGGCGGTGGCGGTGCCGAAGGCGATCATGGACCGGATGGCCACGGTCACGCCGCGGGAGCGGCAGCTCTGGGTCGTGGCGCCGCTGATGGAGCCGACGCCGGCGGCGGAGATAAGTGCAGGCGGAGCCTGTTACTTCCTGGGCCGCTTTACGGAAGCGGAAAAGATGCTCGACGGTGCGCTGAAGGAAATCGAGCGGGAAGGTGTCAGCGACCAGGAGAAGCAGATGTACGCGGAGGCCTGTCTCTGGCGGGCGCTGCTGGTGAAAAAACAAGGGGATACGGCTTTAAGCCAGCAGTACCTGGAAAAGGGGAAGGGCGCCGTCCCGGAGATCGAAGGCTGGTATGAATTCGCGGCGGAGTTACCCGTGTTGAAATGAACTTCAGAGCGGCCGGTAAGATTTCGTCGTGAGTGAGCCGGATCCCCTTGGGTAAGATTTTAAGTGAG
>JASEJH010000136.1 GCA_030016455.1 Thermoanaerobacteraceae bacterium | reverse complement strand
AGCTGCCCGACGGAGGCCATCAAGGCGGATTAAGTCGTTCCCGGGGAAGTCATCCCTGCATCCAGCGGGGATTTTTTTAACGAGGAAATTTCTGCCCGACGGCGAAATAACGGGTGAAAGAGAGCGGAGGCAGAAACGTTTGAAGCGCTTTAGAGTGCTGCACGTAATCCGGCCGGCGGCTGGCGGGATGAGATGCCACCTCCTAAATCTCCTGCGTTACACGGACCGGAACCTTTTTGAGCCGGGCGTTGCGGGACCACCGGGGGAAATGCTTGCGGCGGCGGCCGAACTGGGAGCGAAGGTCTTTCCCATACCACTCCGGGGGGAACTCGACCCGCTCCGGGATGCCTGGGCGGTTTTTCAGCTCTCCCGCGTGCTCAGAAGGGATCGGGTGAGCATTTTGCACGCGCACAGCGCCAAGGCGGGCCTGGTAGGGAGGCTGGCGGCAGTTTACGCACGCACGCCGGTCGTTTTCTTTACCGTCCACAACTCGATTTTCTATGCGGAATGGCCTGCATACAAGAAGGGGTTCTTTGCCCTTGCCGAAAAAGTCCTGGCACGGCGCACCTACCGCATCATCACGGTTTCCGAGGCCCTGCGGCAGGAACTGATCGCCCGGGAGGGGCTAAAACCCGACCAGGTGGTCACGGTTTACAACGGGATCAACCCTGAAGAATTTCAGGTGGCAGAGTCCCGGGAGGCGCTCCGGCGGCGCCTGGGACTCCCGGCGGAAGCTCCGTTGGTGGGCACAGTCACCCGGCTGGCGCCCCAGAAGGGTTTATGCTATCTGATTGAGGCGGCGGCGCTATTTCCGCCGGAGGAGCAGCCGGTGTTCGTGGTGGTCGGTGACGGACCCCTCCGGGCGGCACTCCGGGAACTGGCTGACAAAAGCGGCGTCGGCAGCCGCTTTGTTTTTACCGGCGTGCGGCGCGACGTTCCGTTGATTCTGGGGGCGCTCGACCTGCTGGTTCTACCTTCGGTGACCGAAGGTCTTGGGCTCATTCTCCTTGAAGCCATGGCCGCGTCGCTGCCGGTGGTGGCGACGGCGGTAGGTGGTGTACCCGAGGTGGTACTTGACGGCGAGACGGGTATCCTGGTGCCGCCCAGAGATCCGGCGGCTCTGGCACGGGCGATAGCCGACCTCCTGCGGGCGCCGGAACGGGCGCGGCGGTTGGGGGCCGCCGGAAGAGATCGGGTCGCCCGGTTGTTCACGGTCGAAAGGATGGTCGGACAGATTTCTGCCCTCTACCGGGAGGCGCTTGCAGCGGAAGGTTTCCGTCCGGGTTAACCCTTGTAATTCCGGCAGCAACAGCTTACAATTAAGTTTGTAGTTTCGGCCGACGAAGAGTTTGTAAAAAGAGGGAAAATGGTGTGCACGCAAAGAAACGCCGGTTGAAATTCGGACCTGTGTCCCTTGCCGTCTTTTCCTGCCTTTGCTTTTTCGCGGCGGCCTTTCTGTTTCTTGCCGCCGGCGGTCCCGCATTAGCTGACGAGCAAAAGGGCCGGGTCGTGATGGTGATTATCGACCGGTTGAGCCTGGAGGATTTGAACAACCCGGCACTCGGCACCCTTCCCCGGCTGGTTCGCAAAGGCGGCGTCGGTCTTCTGAATACGGGGACCGCCGGCATTCGGAATCCCGAAAACACTTACGCCACTGTCGGCGCGGGGGCACACGCCATTGCCACCAAGGCCGGCGCCTTTGCCTACGAATCGGTTGAACAGTTTTCCGTAGATACCAAGGTTTACGAAGAATTTGAACGGCGTACCGGATACACCGCCAAGCCGGGAAACGTGGTCGTTTTGGAGATTGCCCGCCTGAGCAGAAAAAACGACGGTCTGCTTCACCCCGTGGTGCCGGGGATTCTGGGTGAACAACTGCAGGCCGCGGGGTTCAAGGTGGCCTGCCTCGGCAACGCCGACTGGCGCGACCGTCCCGGACGGCAGGTTGCAGCCATCGCCATGAACCGGGCCGGGATCGTGGAGCGGGGTTACGTCGGACGGGAGCTTTTAATGCGGGATCCCTCGTTTCCCGGAGGGTTCCGTACTAATTACGAGGTGCTCTGGCGGAAGTGGCGGACCTTGAAAGATGCCGATTTCGTCGTCATTGATCTGGGTGATACCTCCCGTCTCGACCAGGCCCGGGAAGAGTTGACGGACGCGGTTTTCCAGCAGCGGTGGGAGGAAACGCTGGTGCGGGCGGAGCGGTTCTTGGGAGGCCTGGCAGCCGACCTTGACCTCCGCCACGACTGCCTGCTGATCGTTTCTCCCACACCATCCAGCACCGCCCTGGCGGGGGGCGACTGGTTTGCGCCGGTGGTGATGGTGGGAGACGGCATTGCGCCGGGGTCGGTCTTGACTTCCCCTTCGACCCGCCGTCCGGGGATTGTGATGAATACCGATCTTGCCCCAACGGTCTTACGGTACTTTGGCCTTGCGGTTCCAGTAACCATGTCGGGGCAGCCGGTGACGAGCGTGCGGGTTCACGAACCGGTGCAGTTCCTGGAGGAGTTGTGGCAGCAGGCGTTCTTCATCCATAATTTCCGGGCACCGGTGATCAAAACCTACCTGGTTTATGCCCTGATTTTGCTGGTAGTGGCCGTTCTGTTTATCCTGCTGCGGGAGAAACGCTGGGCGCAAAAGCTGCAGCTTTACCCGCTCCTGTTCAGCCTCATGGCCTTTCCAGTAGCCTGTCTTGTCACACCGCTCTTCGGGACTTATTCCCTTGCCCCTTATCTGGGTGAAATCGTCGCTGTAACCGCGCTGTTTACCCTGATAAGCCTGCATTTTGAACACCGCAAGCCGCTGGCGGGTTTTGTCTTTCTTTCCCTGACCACGGCCGGCCTGATCCTGGTCGATGTCTTCACCGGCGCCACGCTGCTGAGACAATCGATCCTGAGCTACGACGCCATGGGCGGCGCTCGTTTCTACGGCATCGGAAATGAATACATGGGAGTACTGATCAGCGCCACTATCTTCGCGAGCGCCTGCGCCTTGAGCATTTGGCACCGGCGGCTGACGCTGGTTCTGACCGCCCTTCTGGGGTTGCTCGTCACGGTGACGCTCGGGATGCCGGGCCTGGGGGCCAACTTCGGCGGGTTGCTCACGGCGGTGGTTGCTTTCCCCGTTACTTTTCTCGCCTTTGCCGGGGTCGGCTTCAACTGGCGGACGGTGGCAGTGGGGGGTACGGTTTTTGTCTTGTTGCCCGTCATGTTTGCGGTTTACGACTTTCTCTGGGGACGCGGCGGGCAGTCCCACATCGGCCGGAACCTCTTCCTGGTTTTCCAGGAGCCGTCGGTGGCCCTGGACATTGTCAAGCGGAAGATGGCGATGAATATGAAGCTCTTCCGCTACACCATCTGGTCCCGGGTGCTGGCGGCGGGTATCGGGGGACTTTTGCTGCTTTCCATCCGCCCGGTGGGAGTGATGCGGGTTTTCCGCTCCCAGTATCCGTATCTTTTCACCGGTTTCATCGGGGTGGTTGTCACCGCGGTGGCGGCTTTTCTTTTCAACGACTCCGGTACGGTAGCGGCGACGACGGCTACGGTTTTCGGCATCCCGCCGCTCCTGTACCTGCTCTTGAGGGAGATTTGACGCCGTGCAGCTCGGCTATTTCAAAGGCCCAGCGGGCGTCTTCGCCGGCGTGGCGGAGGGGGAAATGGTCTACCCGTTGCCGGACGGGTTCGGCGGGAAGCCTGCGCGGAAGGGTTGCCGCCTGGAGGGATTAAGGATTCTGGCTCCCTGCCGGCCGACCAAGATCGTCTGTGTCGGGCTTAACTACCGCGACCATGCCCTGGAACTGGGTTACGGCTTTCCGGAGGAACCCGTCTTATTCCTTAAACCGCCGACCACGGTCATTGGGCCGGAGGAAAAGATCGTTTACCCGGCGATGGCAGGACAGGTGGATTACGAGGCCGAGCTGGCGGTGGTAATCGGCCGCATGGCCCGGCGGGTCAGGCCCGAAAACGCCGGGGATTACATCCTGGGCTACACGTGCGCGAATGACGTTACGGCGCGGGACCTGCAGCGCAAAGACGGCCAGTGGACGCGGGCCAAGTCCTTCGATACCTTTTGCCCTCTGGGCCCGTTCATCGTTACCGGAATCGATCCCCGGGACCGGGAAATTTCCCTTTACCTCAACAATAAGCGCCAACAGCATTCGTCAACCGGCGAGCTGATTTTCGACGTCTATTTCCTGGTGAGTTTCGTTTCGCACATCATGACGCTTTATCCGGAAGACGTGCTGCTGACGGGAACTCCGGCCGGCGTAGGGCCGCTTCAGCCCGGCGATACCGTGACCGTGGAGATTGAAGGCGTTGGAAGGCTTAGAAACGATGTCGTACGGGAAGAAATATATATGGAAGAAGTAAAATTTTATTGACAACCGGGAGGGGTGTGTTAAAATTGTGGTGATTGGAATTGACCCCGCACTCAGCTTTTATGGGTTATGTCTTTATAGTGCTTTGCAATTTTTGTGGGAGCAGGATATCTCTTAGGGTACGTTGCGAACATGAAAGCTGAGTGCGGGGTGGTTCCATTAATATTTTAAAAAGGGGGAGATAATGGAAATGAAACCTTTGGGTCGGCATGTTCTGGCCGAGATCTACGACTGCGATTTCGAGATCCTGAACAACATTGAGCTGGTGGAAAGAATCATGGTCAATGCCGCACTCGAGGCAGGCGCAGAAGTGCGCGAGTACGTGTTCCACAAATTCAGTCCGCAGGGAATAAGCGGCGTGGTGGTCATCTCCGAATCGCACCTAGCGATTCACACGTGGCCGGAACTCGGCTACGCGGCGGTGGATGTGTTTACGTGCGGTGACAAGGTGGACCCCTGGCAGGCCTGCAACTACCTTACCAAACACTTTAACGCCAAACGCGTGGTGGCCAAGGAGCAAAAGCGGGGGATCTTTACGGAAGCGCTCCAGCAGGCGGCCCGGGCGGTTTAAACTCAAGGGGGGGTTTTTATTAGTACGAGTTTAAGAGAGAAAAAGGAGCCATAATAGGCCTTGTAAAGTGGAAGAGCGTTACAAGGCCGATTTGTTTTTATGGGGCTGGGGAGGAAAAAGGGACGGGTTGGGCGAATATAAAGTCTTTGCGGAGCGTGGGGAGGAAAAGGTTTGAAAAGTCTGGGATTACCACCGTCGATCGAGAAGAATCTTGCCGCGGTGCATGCGGC
>JASEJH010000135.1 GCA_030016455.1 Thermoanaerobacteraceae bacterium | reverse complement strand
GTTTCCGAGGTTCTGGACATTCCTAAGGACGACATCGAGCCGCCGCCGGCGGTGAGGAAAGGCGAGGGAAGCCGGTTTATCAAGGGAATGGGCAAAGTCGGTGAAGAAGTGAAAATTCTGCTGGACGCGAAGAGGCTGCTTTATGACGAAGACGGCGAGTATAGCACAATCTGATCTAAGGGTAGTACTGTTGGCGGTCGTTCTTGCAAAAGGAGGATCAAGATGTTTAAGAACCTGAAATTAGGAATCAAGATCATGGCGGCGCTCAGTGCGGTTGTCGTTATTGCGATCATCATTGGGGTTATAGGCTACCGGAGCATTTCGGCGACGATGCATGAGTACGACCGTACCGCGGAGGTTCTGCTGCCCAGCGTCGCGAACGCCCTTACCATTCAGGAGTTGCAAATGGACATTTTAGCGGCAGAGCGGACGCTGCTGATACCGGGAATTGACAAGTCGGTGGCAGAAGCACAGCTTGAAGCCATTAAGGCGGCGTGGGGGGGGATAGACGGCGCCTGGAAGTCCTACGAAGCCCTTAAGCGGAACGAAAAAGAAGAAACGCTGTGGCAAAAGTTTGTGCCGGCATGGCAGGCCTGGAAGAAGGATCACGAGGAGTTTATGAAACTTTATGACGAGTATGCGAGAACCGGTGACCAAGCGGTTTACGACCGGCTGAACGCGCACGCTTTCGGTCCGCAGGCCGAGTCGTTGGAAGAGGCCGAAACACTCCTCGGCGAGATTGTGGCTTTGAACAGCCGACAGGCGGAAACGGACATGGAAAGGGCCGATGCCCTGGTGCTTTCCTCCAAGCGAATTCTGATCGGGGCGATCGTCTTAGGCGTTCTTCTGGCCGCTTTACTGGGCCTTTTCTTCAGCCGCCACATCGCGGCCATCATCCGGCAGCTACTCGCGGAAACCAAGCGTCTGGTCGAGGCGGTAACATTCGGGCGGCTTGACGCCCGGGGAGATACTGAAGGAACCAATTTTGAGTTTAGGCCTGTCGTACGGGGAATTAACGAGGTTCTGGATACCTTAACCGGTCACATCGACGCCGTGCCCACACCGATGATGATCCTTGACCGCGATTTCAACATCCAGTATATGAACCGAGCAGGACTGGAACTGTTGGGCTTGAGCAAAGAGCAGGTAATCGGCACCAAGTGTTACAACCACTTTAAGACGTCGGACTGCCATACATCTAATTGTGCCTGTGCCCAGGCCCTCCAGTTGGGGCAGAAGGCTACCCGGGAAACCGACGCGCACCCGCGCGGGATGAACCTGGATATCGCGTACACCGGCGTACCCATAAAGTCTGCGGACGGGCAGATCATTGCGGTACTTGAAATCGTGGTCGACCAGACGGAAATCAAGAAGGCCGCCCGGGTGATTCAGAAGCAGGCCGCTTACCAGGAAAACGAGGTGCATAAGCTGGCTGAGTGCCTCGGTAAGCTGGCCAAGGGAAACCTTGACGTCGAACTCACGGTAGCGCCTGCGGATGAGGACACGAAGCTGGTCGGCGAGAACTTCAATCGCATCAAGGAGAGCCTGGACGAGGCGCTCGAGGCCATCAGCGAGCTCCTGACCCAGGTCTCCGTCGCCGCTGACCAGGTGGCTGCGGGGGCCCAGCAGGTTTCCGACGCCAGTCAAGCGCTGGCACAGGGCGCCACGGAATCGGCGGCTTCGATCGAGCAAGTGAGCGCTTCCATGCAAGAGATCACGGTCCAAACCAAGCAGAACGCGGAAAATGCCACCCAGGCCAACCAACTGGGAAGCCAGGCAAGGGCGAGCGCGGAAAAAGGCAACGAGCACATGGCGGCCATGGTTAAAGCCATGAACGACATCAACGAGTCGGCCGCCAACATCTCGAAGATCATCAAGGCCATAGACGAAATCGCCTTCCAGACGAACCTGCTGGCCCTGAACGCGGCGGTTGAGGCTGCGCGCGCCGGGAAGCACGGCAAAGGTTTTGCCGTAGTGGCCGAGGAAGTGCGGAACCTTGCCGAACGCAGCGCCAGGGCGGCGAAGGAGACGGCCGAGATGATCGAGGGTTCGATCAAGAAGGCGGAGGAAGGATCGCGGATTGTTGAAGAAACCTCCAGGGCGCTGGAAGAGATCGTGTTGAACGCGACGAAAGTGACCGACCTGATCGGGGAAATCGCTTCTGCTTCAAAGGAGCAGGCTCAGGCGATTTCGCAGGTAACCCAGGGATTGAGCCAGATCGACCAGGTGATTCAGCAGAACTCAGCTAACTCGCAGGAATCGGCGGCCACCAGTCAAGAGTTATCTGCGCAGGCCGTACAGCTGAAACAGATGCTCGGCAAGTTCAGGCTCCGGAGGGTCCCCGGGTTCCAGGGGAACACCCTGCGGCCGGGCGCCGGTCAAGTCTGGGGAGGCAGAACGCTGGCGCGTACGGCCGGTCTTCAAGAGGCGGCTGCGGCGTGCTCCCCCGGAGACGGGCCGCAAAAGGGCCAGGTAAGACGGGACACAGTCATCGCGCTTGACGATACTGAATTTGGTGAGTTTTAACCGAAAGAGCCACAGGCGCGGGGACATTGAGAAGCCGCTTATGCCCCGCGCCTGTGTGGTTGTATTTTGGTAGAGTTCCCGGGAGGTACGGTAGAGTGAACCAAGGAGCACAACTGAGCGACGAGGAATTTGAATTAATCAGAAGTTTGGTTTACCAGCGTTTTGGGATCAAGCTGGGTGACCACAAACGCTCCCTGGTTATCGGGCGCCTGCAGAAGGTGCTGCTTTCCGGCGGGTTTCGCAGTTTTAAGGAGTATTACGACCACGTGGTGCAGGACAGCACCGGCCGGGCCCTGCTCACGCTGGTGGACCGGATTTCTACGAACCATACCTATTTCTTCCGGGAGCGAGAACATTTTGATTTCTTGAAGACTGTGGTCCTGCCCGAGGTTACGGCCAGGATCAAAGGGGGCCAAAGGCAGGACCTCCGGTTCTGGTGTGCCGGGTGTGCTTCGGGTGAAGAGCCCTACTCAGTGGCGATGGTAATAAGCGATTTCTTCGGCGATAACCTTTCCGGCATGGATGTCGGCATCCTAGCCACGGACATTTCGGTCAGCGCTTTGGAGAAGGCCGTAACGGGTGTGTACCCGGTGGAGCAGCTCGCCGGGGTTCCGCCGCTCTACCGGCAGCGTTACTTCGATCCTCTCGGTAAGGGCAACTGGGCGGTCAGGGAAGAGTTGAAAAGAATGGTGCTTTTCCGGCGCTTAAACCTGATGCGCAGTGAGTATCCATTCAAAGGGCGGTTTCAGGTGATTTTCTGCCGCAACGTGATGATCTATTTCGATAATCCCACCAAACAGGCTCTGGTGGAACGTCTTTATCGTTACACCGAACCGGGCGGCTATCTGTTCATCGGCCATTCCGAAACGCTGGATCAGGCTTCCGGTTTATACAGGTACGTAAGACCGGCCGTCTACCGGAAAGTATGATTTCCTGGGGTGAAAAGGTTGAAGAAGATCAAGGTGCTCGTGGTTGACGACTCAGCACTGGTAAGAGATATTCTTTCTCTGGGGTTGTCGAAAGATCCGGAGATAGAAGTTGTCGGCGTGGCCTCCGACCCTTACGTAGCCCGTGATAAGATCATCAAGCTCAAGCCCGACGTGCTTACCCTCGACATCGAGATGCCGCGGATGGACGGCGTGGAATTCCTGCGGCGGTTAATGCCGCAGCACCCGCTGCCGGTAGTGGTGGTCAGCGCTTTGACTAAAAAAGGGGGGGCGTTGACGCTGGCTGCGCTGGAAGCTGGCGCTGTGGATGTCGTAACCAAGCCCGGCATTGACATTGCCCGCGGTTTGAACGCGATGCTGGGAGAACTGCGGGCGAAGGTAAAGATAGCCGCCGCCACAAACGTAAGCGCCTGGAGGGTTAACCGGCAGTCTTCTCCCGAGCCGGTTAAGGTCAGCAGTAAGGCGCTGGCCGAATCAACGGACAAGGTCATCGCCATCGGGGCTTCCACCGGGGGAACGGAGGCGATCCGCCGGATTTTGCGGGCCTTTCCACCTACGATGCCGGGGATAGTAATCGTGCAACACATGCCCCCCGGGTTTACCAGGCAGTTTGCGGCCAATTTGAACGAAATCTGCGCGATGGAAGTAATGGAGGCGAAGACCGGGGACAGGGTGTTGTCCGGGCGGGTGTTGATCGCTCCGGGTGACCGCCACATGCGGGTGCGCCGTTCCGGTGGGATTTACCTGGTAGAGTGTGAACCCGGTGAAAAGGTCTGTGGTCACTGCCCCTCCGTTGAAGTGCTCTTCCAGTCGGTAGCGAAACATGTAGGTCCTAACGCCATTGGCGTAATGTTGACCGGCATGGGAACAGACGGGGCCGACGGGATGCTTGCCATGCGCCAGGCCGGTGCCAGGACAATTGCCCAGGATGAAGCCACCTCGGTGGTCTTCGGCATGCCCAAGGCGGCGTACGAACGCGGCGGGGTGGAATACGTCTTACCCTTACAGGAGATACCGGAGGCGATTTGCGAATTGCTGGCGGAAAAGGGTTCCAACAGCAGGCGCGAGAATCAATCGGCGCGCACGCCGGTGCGAAACGGATAAGGGGTGATTATGAAAGCCATCGGCACGGCTTTACTTCCGGGGCTACAAGCGGGGGTTTTGAGGGGGGATAGGTGTGAAAAAAATCCGGGTCCTGGTGGTAGACGACGCACCATTTACTCACCGCGCCATAGCCAAGGCGCTGCCCGGTGATTTCTTTGAAATCTGCGGTGTTGCCAGGAACGGGCGGGAGGGGATCAAGATGTACGCGGAACTTGCGCCGGACGTCGTAACGATGGACGTTACCATGCCCGTCCTGGACGGCCTTGCCGCCGCCAAGGAGATTCTGACTGCGGACGCGTCAGCTAAAATCATCATGTTGACCGCCCGGGGTGACGAGGAACTGGTCACCGCAGCGAAGAACCTGGGAATAGACGTCTTCCTGCAAAAGCCGTTCAAACCCGGCCAGTTGGTGACGGCCATTCAGAAAATCTGCAGGAAGGAATGATTGGTTATGTCCGGTTCCGGTAATTACACTGAGTTTTTTGTGGCGGCACTAAAAGAGAACCTGGCCGAGATGGCGGACCTGGACTGCACGATCGGCGAAACGCGGCCGCAGCAGGAAACCTTTGGCTCGAAAGGCCTGGCTGTAATTGTCGGAATTACAGGG
>JASEJH010000134.1:4477-5185 GCA_030016455.1 Thermoanaerobacteraceae bacterium | reverse complement strand
GGCCGGCGTACCATCCACCACCCAGCCGCGTACCCGCGGGCTCCGGAAGCCGGCCTCGCGGACTCGGAGCGGCCGGTGGACCGTGATCGAATGCCCGGCGGCGCTCCGCTCCCGGTCCGGGGCAATGACGTAGATTTCCCCGAACTTCTCCAGCTCTTTCCGCAAAACGCTGATCCCTTCGGCAAAAATGCCGTCGTCGTTGGTCAACAGGATTCGCAAGCTATCCCTCCGCAAATTTTCACATTTCGTAAATGGCGAGGGCCATCTCTCCCTTTTCACTGTCTTTGGTAAGACCGAAAAGGAGCTTTCTGCTCTTGAGTGTCTTGTTTAAGAAATCCACCACCTGGTAAAACTCCGCCCACTCTTTAAAGGATCGCTTGGCGATCAGGGTAAGTTGCGGCGATTCTTCTGCCTTCACCCTTTCCCCTCCCGAATCTCACACCTTGAACTCCCGGCCCCTGATTAAGACAAACGCCTCGGCCCGCGTAGCGGCGTTTTGCTTGAAAATACCGCGTACCGCCGAGGTTACGGTTCTGGCACCCGGTTTCTTTACCCCGCGCATGGTCATGCACATGTGCTCGGCCTCGACCACCACCAGGACCCCGCGCGGCTCAAGCTTTTCCATTATAGCATCCGCTATCTGACTGGTCAACCGTTCCTGCAACTGGAGCCGCCGCGCAAATCCGTCCACCACCCGGGCTAATTTGC
>JASEJH010000134.1:0-4467 GCA_030016455.1 Thermoanaerobacteraceae bacterium | reverse complement strand
CTCAGCCCGGTCAGGTTGCCCCCGCGGGGAATGTAAGCCACATGCGCCACACCGAAAAAGGGCAGAAAATGGTGCTCGCAGATGGAATAAAGGGGGATGTCGCGTACCAGCACCATCTCTTCGTGATCCTCGGTGAAGTAATGCTGGAGGTGTGCCGTGGGGTCTTCCGTAAAACCGGAGAGTATCTCCGCATACATCCGTGCCACCCGGGCGGGTGTATCCTTTAGTCCCTCCCGCTCCGGGTCTTCCCCGATCGCCTCCAGAATCATCCGTACCGCGCGTTCGATCTTTTCCTGGTCAAACATCCGTTTTCCCCCTCGTCAACCGGGCTGCTCAGAGCATCCCGCACAGCCGGTGAACCTGCGGGATCACCCGCACGTCCTTGGCCACTTCAAGCGCCCGGCTCTGCAAATACAGGAGCTGCGCCGGCGCAGGCCTTCTTCCGGGATCGCGCGCCGTCACCGGCTGCAAAACCAGAATCGCCTTGGCCTCCTGAGCCATTTCCGCCGCCGCAAGCACCTCTTCTACCGGCGTCTCCCTGGTCACCACCGCTTTTACCACCACCTTCTTCCCCTGCGCCGCCGCGAGAAACCGCCGGTGTTCCTCCCAGAACGGGCGCATGCCTGTAGCCGTGGGAAGCTTGACGTCCATCGCCACCACGTCCACGAGTTTTACCACCTGCGCTAAGGCCTCGTCCAGGGTCCCGTTCGTTTCGAGGTAAATCCCCCGGCGCGCGCCCCGCAAAAAGGGGATGAGCTCCCCCAGGAAGCCGGGGTAAAGGAGCGGCTCCCCCCCGGTCAGGCTCACCGCGTGGTGGCCGGCAGGATTCATTCCGGAAACCAGGACCCCTACCTCCTCGGGCGTTAACGGGTTGGGCAGATGAACGAACCGCCGTGTTCCCGGCCGCACCTCAACCCGGCAGTTGCCCGGCACAGCGCGCGAGGTGTCGCAATACGCGCAGGAGAGGTTGCACCCGGCAAACCGGATGAAGAGGTGCCGGCACCCTACGTACGGACCCTCTCCCTGAATAGAAGAGAAGATCTCTATCACGGGAACCGCTTCTACGGCACTCCCCTTACCTTGCACCGTGCCAGCCTCACCTCAGCCGTCTCTTCAGCGTAAGCAGCGAGCACCCGCTCCGCCAGCGGGAAGATCCCGCCTTCCGGCCAGCCGAGGGACAGCAGCCCGGCCGCCGGTACCGGAGCGCCGGTGGCGTCTATATTCAGTCCAAAGTGAATCATTACTGAAACAGGGGTGGCCGTGGCGATGGAAACCGAAAGTTTCTCTTCCCCCGCAAACAGGTCGTCCCCCCGCCGGACCACCTTGCAGTCGAGACCTTCCTCAAGCGCCTCTTTGATTATTACTGCGAGCAGCCGCTGCCGGAGCACCGCCTTTTCCAGGTCGTTTTCAAAATGCTCGGCGATGAAGTGCAGCATGTCCGGGCTGTAGATGAAGGATCCCGCCCGGTAATCCGCCAGGTCCACGAGCGCCTCCCGCTTCACCGTGCAGGGCCCCCGGAAAGCAACGATGCTGTCCCCCTGCACCCCGAATTTGCGGAAGGCCCAGAGGGAGGAAAGCTGGCTGCCGTCGTAGGCAATGCCTTCCCGTACCAGCAAGAACCGCATCCCGGTCTACCCCTCCCTTGCGGCGGCGAGCGCTCGGGAAAAGCGCCGGCAGCTTTCACAGCGTCCGCACGCCTCCGGCCCGCCCCGGTAGCAGCTCCAGACCAAGTCAAAAGGCAGCCCGACCCGCATCCCCAGCCGCACGATCTCTACCTTGTCCAGGTGCTGGGTATAGCTTACCACCCGGACGCCGTTCAGGGTCGAATAGCGCAGCGCCGCGGTCGCAGCGGCAACAAAACCGGCGCTGTTGTCTGGGAAGGTCGCCGCTTCCTCCCGGTTGAAACCGGTAACTACGGCGGTCGCACATAAATGTTCCGCAAAAGCCGCCGCAACGTTTAAGAAGATCCCGTTCCGGTTGGGGACCCAGACCCGGGCGGCCATAGCCGCCGCCTGCGCGGGATCGTCCAGCGCCGCGGTCTCGGGCTCCGGCAGGTCCTCCCCCGTGACCAGCGCGGTCGTGGTGATCTCCCCCAGAAAGGGCAGCGCGACCACCCGGTGCGGTACCCCGTAATGCCGGGAAAGCGCGGCCGCCGCCTCGATCTCCCGCCGGGCCGCCTGCTGGCCGTAGTCGAAAGTCAAATTCAGCACGACGGTCCCGTCCCGTACGGCGTGGGCCAGGCTCACCGCGGAATCGAGACCGCCGGACAGGAGCACCACCGTTTTCACGGCCGGTACACCACCCAGGAGGTGGGTGCCTCCGCCACCCGAACCTCTTTCACCTGAAAATTAGTCTGCGCCGAAAGCTTCGCGGCAACCGTCTCAAAAACGTGCCGGGCAATGTTTTCCGCGGTGGGCGCCATGCCGCCGCTGAAAAAAGGTAACTCGTTGAGGTAGCGGTGGTCCAGCTCCCCCACCGCCTCCCGCACCGCCTGTTTTAAAACCGCAAAATCCACCAGCATCCCCGCGCTGTTCAACTGTTCCCCGGCCACCGTAACGGCAACCGTCCAGTTATGCCCGTGCAGGCGCCCGCAGGACGAAGGGTGCCCCTCCAGACAGTGCGCCGCAGCAAAAGAAGTTTCCACCGTAAGTTCGTACATCGTGCGTCACCCGCGCTTTATGCTTCTAAAAACTTTTTTACGGCCGTTACCGCTTCCTCTTCCGGCACCAGAGCACTTTCCCGCGTACGCCGGTTATGCACCTCGACCATTCCTTCCGCCACGTGCCGTCCGGCCGTCACCCGCACCGGATAACCGACCAGGTCGGCGTCCTTGAATTTCACCCCGGGCCGCTCCGCGCGGTCATCCAGCACCGCCTCGACCCCCGCGGCAGCCAGGGCCTGCTGAACCCTCCCGGCAGCCGCCGCCTGTTCCGCATCCTGGACGTTAACCGGCAAGACCACAGCGTGGAAGGGAGCGATAGAGACCGGCCAGATGATCCCGTCGGCGTCGTGATGCTGCTCCACCGCCGCCGCCATCGCCCGGGTGATGCCGATCCCGCAGGTGCCCATGACCATCGGCCGCTGGATCCCCTGTTCGTCAAGGTAAAAAGCCTCCATGACCCGGCTGTATTTTTCGCCCAGCTTGAAAACCTGCCCGACCTCAATCCCGCGCACTTCGGCCAGCGGCTTTCCGCACCGGGCGCAGGGATCGCCGGCCGCCACCAGCCGGATGTCTGCGGTGCCCGTGACCGGAAAATCGCGCCCGGGGCAGACGTTGACGAAGTGGGCGTCCGCCTTGTTCGCCCCGGTTACCGCAGCTTTCAGTGCCGCCACCTCCCGGTCCACCACCAGCGGAACCTTGAGGCCTACCGGCCCGCTGAAGCCGACCGGTGCGCCGGTGGCGGCTTCGATTGCCGCTTCGTCCGCAAGTTCCAGGGTCAGCACGTCCAGGTGGTTTTGCAGCTTCACTTCGTTGACCTCCCGGTCCCCGCGCACCAGCGCCGCAACCAGTCCGCGCTCCGTACGGTAGAGAAGGGTCTTGACGAGCCGTTTCGCCGGGACGCCGAGGAAACCGATCACTTCCTCTACCGTCCGCATTCCCGGTGTCGCCACCATCTCCAGCGGCGCCTCTTCGCCGCCGGTCTCCGGTACAAACATGCTTTCGGCCTTTTCCACGTTTGCCGCGTAGCCGCAGGCCTCGTCCGGGCAGTAGACGATTACTGCCTCCCCGGAATCGGCCAGTACCATAAACTCATGGCTGACGCTGCCCCCGATGGCTCCCGTATCTGCTTCCACCGCCCGGAACCTCAGCCCCATCCGGCTGAAAACACGGGTGTAGGCTTCGAACATCTTCTGGTAGCTGCGGTCCAGACCCTCTTCGTCCCGGTCGAAGGAATAGAGGTCCTTCATCACGAACTCCCGCCCGCGCAGAAGCCCGAACCGGGGACGGCGCTCGTCGCGGTACTTGTTTTGAATCTGGTAGAGCAAGAGGGGGAGCTGCTTGTACGACCGCACCTCGGCCGCCACCAGGGCGGTGACGATCTCTTCGTGGGTCGGCCCCAGGCAGAAATCCCGCTTGTGCCGGTCCTGCAGCCGGAACAGTTCCGGGCCGTATACATTCCACCGGCCCGACTGGTGCCACAGCTCCGCCGGCTGGATGATCGGCAGCAGAATCTCCTGGCCGCCGATCCGGTTCATTTCTTCCCGCACAATCGCCTTGATCTTCATCAGCACCCGCTGCGCCAGCGGAAGGTACGTGTATATTCCGGCCGCCACCTTCCGGATGAAACCTGCCCGTAAAAGCAGGCGGTGGCTTGCCACTTCGGCCTCCGCCGGCACCTCGCGCAGCGTAGGAATCAAAAGCTCGGAAACCCGCAAAACTCCAGCCTCCTCTAAAAATGCGTTCTTCCGTGAGGCGCGGCGTTGAGCTTCGCATTACTGCGTCAGGCTCGCCCAGCACTCAGTTGC
>JASEJH010000133.1 GCA_030016455.1 Thermoanaerobacteraceae bacterium | reverse complement strand
GGGTGGTGTGAGAGGACGGGGGCTAACCGCCCCCTCCTACTCGATTGTTGCCTTCCGGTTACTGAAGCCCGGAAAACCGGAATGCAAAAATTTTTTGTTCCCGCCTTACGGTTCCCTCTCAATCGAACCGGAAAACCTGCCGAATTTATTTAAGAAATTTATCATTGGTAGGCTTAAAAGTTGTCAATTTCTATTGCTTTTATCAAAATTTTGTCGTAAAATTGATTCAACAGATGAATTTTATTCCTTGGAACCTAACGCACACCAAACTTTCATCTTTCTTCCGCAAAAGGCTTGAGGTCCAGTCTCATCTGGTTGTTTCCTGGTGCGGCTGGCCCAAGAACAAAGGCGGAAGCCAAAGGAGGTGTTTTTTGCCCGGGAAGAAACGTAATCATACTGGCCGACATCCACTTTCGATACCGAAAGGAGGAAAGTTATGGGCGGACTAAACCGGCGTGACTTCCTGAAACTTTTGGGTTTAGGCACGGCAGGCATCGTCGGTATTCCGGTTGTGAGTTCCGCGGCGGAATTGCCGGCTCCCGTGCCCGGGTCCTATAGGCTCAAACGGGCCAAGGAAACAGCTTCCATTTGTGCCTATTGCGGCTGCGGCTGCGGTTTGATCGTTTACAGCGAAGACGGCAAGGTTGTATCCATCGAAGGCGACCCCGATCACCCCATCAACGAAGGAGCGCTCTGTCCGAAAGGAATTTCCATTTCCGACGCCAATACCATCGTGGCCGAGAACAGGCAGCGGGTGCAGAATCCGCGCCGGGTCACCCAGGTTCTTTACCGCGCTCCCGGCAGCAGCAAGTGGGAGGTCAAGGATTGGGACTGGGCGCTAAAGACGATCGCCAGTCGGGTGAAAGAGACCCGCGACGCCTCGTTTGAAACCACAGATGCGGCCGGCGTTACCGTTAACCGGACGCAGGCGATCGCCCACCTGGGAAGCGCCTCGCTCGATAACGAGGAGAACTATGTAATTCACAAACTGCTCCGGGCTTTAGGGGTTATCAACATAGACCACCACGCCCGTCTCTGACACTCCTCAACGGTGGCCGGTCTGGCCAACACGTTCGGTAGAGGAGTAATGACCAACCATTTCGTTGACTACAAGAATTCTGATGTTGTTTTGATGATCGGTTCCAATTCCGCCGAGTGTCATCCCATGGCAATGCGCTGGATTTTAAAGGGTAGGGAGACACGGGGCACAAAGTTGATCGTGGTAGACCCCCGGTACTCGAAGAGCGCGGCGTTAGCTGATATTTACGCGCGAATCAGACCAGGGACGGATATACCGTTCCTTTTGGGCATGATTAATTACGCCATCCAGAACAAGCTTTACCATCATGAGTACGTCGTGAATTACACCAACGCCTCTTACCTCGTCAGCCCCGACTTCAAATGTGAAGACGGCCTCTTTTCGGGGGCCAAGGTTGTGGATGGCAAGATCGTCTACGACACCAAGACTTGGCAGTACCAAAAAGACGGCGAGACGATTAAAAAGGATCCGACCCTGAGTCACCCCAACAGTGTTTTCCAAATTCTCAAGAAACACGTGGCCCGCTACGACATCAAAACGGTCTGTCAGATTACCGGAACGCCGGAAGACGTTTACCAGCAGGTATGCGAAACCTTCTGCGCTACGGGGCAACCGGGCAAGGCCGGGAATATTGTCTACGCCATGGGGATCACGCAGCACACTTACGGCAGCCAAAACTGCCGGGCCATTGCGATGTTGCAACTCATTCTCGGTAACGTGGGGATCGCCGGCGGGGGGGTGAACGCCCAGCGCGGGGAGTCCAACGTTCAGGGCTCGACGGATATGGCAATGCTCTTCCACCTGCTTCCGGGGTACCTTGCCATGGTTGACGCCACCAAGCATACCAGGCTCCAGGACTACCTCGACAAGGAAGTGCCTAAGACCAGTTTCTGGCAAAATACCGGGAAATTCTTGATCAGTCAATTAAAGGCCTGGTACGGTGACAAAGCGACCAAGGAGAACGACTTCTGCTTTGACTGGTTGCCCAAGCTCGACGGCAAATCCCATGACCACGTCTCTATTTTCCAGGATATGGCCGACGGCAAGATCAAGGGGTTCTTTGCGTGGGGGCAAAACCCGCTGGTCGGTGGTCCTACCGCGGCAGCAGAAAGGAAGGCCATGGAGAACTTGGACTGGCTGGTCGTGGTGGATCTTTTCGAAACCGAAACGGCGGCCTTTTGGAAGCGCCCCGGTGCGGATCCCAAGCAGATCAAGACCGAGGTCTTCTTCTTGCCTGCGGCTTTCTCGTATGAAAAGGAGGGTACGGTCACCAACAGCGGTCGCTGGGCTCAGTACCGCTGGAAAGCGGTGGAACCGCTTGGTGATGCCCGGACCGATCTCTGGATCGCCGACCGCCTGTTCAAGGCCATCCGGGCCGAGTACCAGGCTGGCGGGAAGTTCCCCGACCCGATCCTAAATATGGTATGGAACTATGATGCCCCTGGTTCGGAGGAGCCGGACGTTGAAAAGGTAGCGTTGGAGATTAACGGGTACACTGTAGCCGACGGAAAGGCGCTGGATACTTTTGCCAAGCTTGCGGCTGATGGCTCTACGGCTTGCGGCAACTGGATTTATGCCGGTTACTGGGCCGTGGATCCGGAGTTGAAGCTGGTGGCGGCGAAACGGCGCAACCGGACGGACAAGACGGGACTGGGGCTTTATCCCAAATGGGCTTTTGCCTGGCCCGTGAACCGGCGGATTGTTTACAACCGCTGCTCGTGTGACCCGAACGGAAAACCGTGGGATCCAAAGCGCGCTCTGGCGACCTGGGACGGGTCCAAGTGGGTCACCAACGATGTTCCGGATTTCGGGGTCAAAGATGCTGCCGGAAATCCGATACCGCCGGCAAAGACGGCAGGGGCGCCCTTCATTATGGTTCCCGAGGGCGTGGGGCGCCTGTTTGGCGCGGCTCACGGAATCAGGGCGGCGGCGTTGAAAGAGGGACCGCTTCCGGAGCATTATGAACCGGTGGAAAGTCCCGTAAGTAATCTTATCTCGAAGCAACAGGTTAATCCCGTCATCCTCTGGCGGAAAGGCGATTTCGCCCAGGTGGCTGCTACGGCCAGTCCCGCGTTCCCGTACGTACTGACCACTTTCCGGCTGATTGAACACTACCAGAGCGGCGCTGTCACCAGGAATTGCCCGTGGCTGGTAGAGTTGATGCCGGAAGTATTTGTGGAGATATCGCCCCAGCTCGCGGCGAAGTTGCGAATTGAAGCCGGTGATACTGTCGTCGTTTCTACGGCGCGCGGTCAACTCAGGTGCAAGGCGTGCGTTACCCCCAGTCTCCGCCCGGTGAAGGTTAACGGGCGCGAAGTAGAAATCATAGGCCTTCCCTGGCACTGGGGATACCAGGGTCTGGGCTCGGGGGAGTCGGCGAATGTACTTACTGTCTCCCTCGGTGATGCGAACACCCAGATCCCGGAATACAAAGCCTGCCTTTGCAACATTCGGAAGGCTTAACTATTTTGATTTGGAGGGATGATCGGGATGCCGAAAGCAGTACTTGTAGACCTCCTGAAGTGCATCGGTTGCCGCAGTTGCCAGGTGGCATGCAAGCAGTGGAACAACCTTCCCGCGACCGCCACGACCTTTACCAATACGCGGGACAACCCGCCGGCTTTGGGAAGAACGACCTGGACCAGGGTGGAGCATAAATTCATCGAATACGGATCGGCAGTCGCCTATCGCTTCGTGAAGCGCCAGTGTATGCACTGCCTTGACCCCGCGTGTGTGGAAGCCTGCTTCATGAAGGTGCTGAAGAAGACCCCGGAAGGTCCGGTGATCGTGGCTTCGGACAAGTGCATCGGTTGCTACTACTGCCAGGTGGCCTGCCCCTTCGAGATCCCCCAGTACGAGTGGACGAGCGGCGTACCGCGGGTGCAGAAGTGTCGCTTTTGCTACGAACCCGGCGGAGCGTACGACCGCTTGGGGCAGGGGCTGAAGCCTGCCTGCGTCCAGGCCTGCACCACGGGGGCGCTGAAGTTCGGCGAACGCGCCGAATTGCTTGCCGAAGCCCAGCGCCGGATCAACACCGACCCGAGATACGTCCGGCACATTTACGGCGAGGAAGACCAGGGCGGGACTTCCTGGCTTTACATTTCGGACGTACCTTTCGCCGAACTCGGGTTCGCCGGCCGGTCCGGCATTTCGTCCTTCTGGAAGAGGCTTCACGGGTTAAAAACGGGATAGGCTGGTGATTTATGGAAAGGGTAGCTGTGGTCCCGGAATTGGACAGGCAGGAAGCGGAACTGCTCCTGCAGAACATGGTCGCTCTTTGGCGGGAGTTGCTCCGCTGTAAGGTCGGGGGTGGACCGCTGGCAGCCGGCGTTCCCACCCCGGAGCATAAGCGGAAGTGGGGGGCAGGTATGCCCTGGGTTATGCTTGTCCCCCCCCGGGTGAGCGAAGAGGTTTTCTGCGGGCTTGTTGCCCGTGTGGCGGCGGCGGTCAAGGGAGTACTGCCGGACCTGGAACCTGAGGTTTCGCGGGCCGTCGCCTCCCTAAACGAGAATCCTTCAGCCCGGGCTGCTTTCCTGAGTTACCTGCAGGAAAGGATCGTCCGCAAGGCGGCAGGGACTGAAGAAGCGGAGCTGCCTGCTGCCGGTGCCCTCCCCGAAGTGGAGGGCTTCCTGGCCGGTGCGGCGGTGAAGCTTTTGATGCGGGCATACGCGCAAGAGGCCGCCCACTGGTTTCAGGCGGAGGACTGGCAGCGCGGCATCTGCCCGGTGTGTGGAAATTATCCCGGCTTCTCCGTTTTACAGGGCGAGGAAAGGGTACGGCTCCTGTACTGCGAACTCTGCGGCACGAAATGGCGGTTTCACCGGCTTGGTTGCCCGTATTGCGGTACCGGCAGCGGTGAACAAAGCCTGTTCGTGTTTGAGGAAGGACCGAAGTACCGCGTTTACCTGTGCAGGGAATGCCGGGGTTACTTGAAGGCGTTTGACACCAAGCTGGGTGAGCCGGAAGATCTGCTGCTGGAAAATGTGCGCACCCTCTTTCTGGATCTGCTTCTGATTCGTGAAGGGTACCGCAGCCCGGCGTTGGAATGGAGCAATTTCGCTGCCTTGACCGAAGGGGGTGGAATACCTTCCCCGGCAACGGCGGTGAAGCGGGCGGGAAATTGACCCGAAGGGCAAAGTTTTTTCAAGGAGGTT
>JASEJH010000132.1 GCA_030016455.1 Thermoanaerobacteraceae bacterium | reverse complement strand
ACTTTATGGAAAAAATTATTAAAATCTTATTAATTGATGATGATGCTGATTGTTTAGAATCTCTGTGTACAGCCTTTGAACCCGCCGGGTACCAGTGCGATAGGTTCACCGTCCCGGAAGAGGCGGTAGAGGCATGCTACCAAAAGCAATATGATGCCGTAATTACCGATATGAGGATGCCCGGTCTCAACGGGATTCAAGTTTTGAAAATAGTTCGCACGTTCGATCGGCAGGCCAAAGTTATTATTATTACCGCTTACGGGGATTCGGAAACGGCGGCTGCCGCACTTAACAGTGGGGCGTATGCTTTCTTTGGTAAGCCGATAGATTTCGAGGCTTTAGTGGAAACCCTTGAAAAAATTGAGCATGAGCTTAAAGAAAGAGAGAATACCGGGTGAGAAGATACCGCTTTAGTTGTTGAATACGTGGGTTAAAAGCGGGCCTACTAGGACTTACAGCCGTTTATAAAGGGTTGATGGTAGGCGGTGAAGTAAGTCGGTCGTCTGGCTTTGAGTCCGACCGGAAGATGAAAAATCCTTATTAAGGAGGTCAAATCGTATGGCGAAGCTAAGCAGGGAAGTTCTTGAGGCGCTTTCTCCTCCCGCGGGAAGTTTGAAGGGGGGGACGGAGGAAAATCTTCAGTATATTCTTGGGGTTCTGGAAAAAAAGCTCTACAAAGGCTACGCTGAAGGGATCGAGATCCAGAAGCAGTTTGAGCAGAACCGGGAGGTTTATCAGGAGTATGGCGGTATCCGGTCGCCCAGGGAAATGCAGAAGAGGTTCCCAATCACTCCCGAGAAAGAGAGGCGCTTCTGCAGGCTGATCCAACAGAAGGTCGAGGAGTGGGCGCAGGCAAACCCCGGCAAGGAGGTGTTAAAGCACAAGGTTTTTGTTCTGCTCACTGTGCGGCTTTGCCGGAGGTACGGGGTGGAGCGGGTCAACCAGCTCCCGGTGGAAAAAGCACCGGAGGCCGAGGAATGGCTGAAAGCGCAGTGTCCGTTTAAAGTTTTAGAGGATCTTGGTCCCCTTCCGGCGCACCTGATGGAGAGGCGTGCCGAACTGCAAAAAACACAGAGGGAAGCCGCGGAAGAATGTGGTGTCGGGGAACCGACCTTCAAGGACTGGGAAACCGGGCGGCGTACACCTTGTCTACGCAATATTCCTGCCATAGCAGCTTTCCTGGGAAAGAGCGAAAGTGAGGCAGAAAACCTGATTGCGATGCAGCAAAGTTTCCAAAATAAGTCCATCCAGAGATCTTCGCCGCTGCGGGAGATGCGGCGCAGGGCGGGCTATACCGTGAGGGAGGCGGCGAAAACCATCGGCATTTCCAGGGATAAAGTTCAGCGTCTCGAGATTGGAAACAAGGTGAAGAACGCCGAACTTCTTAAACAGGCGCTGGAGCACTTCTATACCTCCGGGCAAAAGAGGAAGGTAAGTCATATTGAGCTTCCGGGACCCGATTCCGGGAAGGTTCCACTATGGGAGAGAGATTGTACATAACATGGGGAAGAGCGCTAAGTAAAACAGGTGTTCTGCCGAAGGGAACCCTACCCCGGTTTGCTGTACTTAAAGGTCCGGATGTGCCAGTTGGTGTACCAATACGTTCATTTGAGGGGATTTTATATAGACCCTCGTCTTTGTTAGGCGCCCCTATTTCGGCTGGAAACTTGCTGGCACGCTTTTTGCTGCGAAACAACTTCTTGGGAGGCTGTTAAAACGCCCGATGCCGATTTAAGTTTACACAAAATTTCGTATGGTACCTGAAAGTCCGGGGGTAGTTTTTGGACGTCTTGCTAACTGACGACGATACTACTTACCCAGAAATGTTTGCTTACAGCCCTGAAGCCTTCCGAACCGGTACGTTTTTGAAGGATAGTAAAAGGTGCGTGATCGTAGTGGACGATAAACTGAATGAGAGGCCGGCAACGGATGCATCCGGCAAGCCTTCTTTTGAAGTTTACGCCTATATGCCCCAAGCCCCGGAGCGCTTTTACCAGCAGGCGATCTTAGCGCTAATCCGTGCTCTCGAATATCACAAAAGTAATACCTCCTACCACTCCTTAAACGTAACAATGTTCAGCGTACATTTAGCCTGCCACCTTTACGGGAGCTGCAGCCTCTCGCTCAACGATATCTTCTGGGGTGCTCTCTTTCACGATATAGGTAAAATTGCGGTGCCCCAACGTATACTCCAGAATGAAAGCTTCCCCACGCCCGAAGAATGGGAGGTTATCCGCAGCCACCCTTTCGTTGGTTACCAGATCTTGAGAAGCGTGGAACTGGCCAAAGGAGCCCGCGATATTGTCCTTTACCACCACGAACGGTGGGATGGTAAGGGGTATCCTTACGGCTTAACCGGCAGAAACATCCCGCTGGAGGCCCGCATCTGCGCAGTGGCCGACGCTTTCGAGGCGATGACCTCGGATAGGGCCTACCGCAGCCAAATGACTTACGAGTCAGCCTGCGCCGAGCTTCGCCGCGGGGCCGGCACCCAGTTTGATCCCGACTTGGTAGAGGTATTTCTACGCATTGACCCGCAGGATTGGCTTATCTTGCGCCACCGGGCTTTATCGGTCAGGCTCCTGCTGGGTGAGGGGTAGAGGATAGGGGTAAGATGAGGCATAACTCAATAAGTTTTCACCGAGCTACCAGTTTATGAAAGAGGCTCTTTTTACGGAGGAGCAATACGGGGAGGGAAGGATCCAGGAATGTCATGAGCAAATGCTCCGGGGAAACTTAACGCGATTTTCCGGACCCCCGGGTAAAGGTGAAGGGTAATGATAGACGAAAAGGAACTGCAAAACCTGATAAAAGAAGTCCTTCAAGAGGTTCTGGGAGAAACTGCGCCCAAGCCAGCACTTGCTTTACCTTCTTCTTCTTCTCCTCCTCCCCCTCCTGAAAGTGAGGACGGCCTGGTCTGGGTAAGCGACGGGCATATTTGCGTCCGTAACCCGAAAGGGCTCGGAAGATTTGCCACGATCACCCCCGGTCCTGGAATCCAGCTCATCCTGAACAATACTGTTACCACCGGTACCGTAATCGTAAGGGAAGAAGACGAGGTTCATGCAGAAACTGTTGAAGAAGAAATCCAGGGAACAGTTAAAGTAACCGTCAGCCCTAACCGGCTTACTGCCTATCTCTGGGTAGAGTTACCGGGAATCCGGCGCTACCGGGTCTTGGACCGGGAACCCGCCGTTGACCTGGTCCTGCAGACCGAAGCGGAAGTAATCAAGCAGCCTATTCTTGGCGAAGCGGCTGTCGAAAAAGAATTAACCCAAAAAGGAGTAGTTTTCGGGATCAAAGGAGAGGTTTTAAAAGACTTACTCCAGCGGCCGCGCGACGGCAAGTTTATCATTGCCGAAGGCGAGCCGCCCGTTCCACCCACAGACGAAACGGTGGAAATCACTTTTCCTCTCGAACCCGACCTTCGACCGAAAATCAATCCCGACGGCTCGGTGGACTTTCTTGAAATCAACCGCTTTCCTTCGGTAGACCCCGGCATCGTCCTTGCGGTGAAAAATCCGGGCAGCCCCGGCAAACCGGGACGGGGGGTTGACGGCCAGCCTATTCCCCCGCCCAAACAGCGGGCCTGCGAACTGCGCGCCGGCAAAGGAGCCGAGCTCCTGGAAAACGGAACCAAAGTCGTCGCCGTTCGAAGCGGCCGGCCGGTACTCAAGCAAATAGGTAACGTCTATACCCTTTCTGTGGACACCCAACTTGTATACAACGGCGATGTCGGTGTCTCCACGGGGAATATCCGCTTCAAAGGAAGCGTCCGGATTAAAGGGAGCGTCACCGAAGGAATGAAGGTACAGGCGGCCGGCAGGGCAGAGGTCGCCGGAATGGTCACCCAGGCCACGGTCTCTGCTTTGGAAGATATCAGCATTTACAACAACGTTATCGGGAGCATCTTAAACGCCGGATGCGGCACCGCCTGCTCCCAAAAATATGGTCCACTTTTAGGAACTTTCGCCACTGAAATTATGGAACTCTTAAACACCGCTAACAAACTCAGCGAACATCCGGCCTTCAAAGAACATACTATTCGGCCGGGACACCTTCTTCTTCTGCTTATCGAACAGAAGTTTCAAAAGATCCCTCGCTCGATACAGGAAATGCAAAAAATAAAAAAATGTCTGGCCGAAAACGGGGTCGAGCTTCCACCTGAAATGATAGAGCTGATAGACCGCCTGATTTATTTTTTCTCCGGACTGAATATTATCAAACTTGGCAATTTAAACGAACTCGCAAAAATCATCCGGGAAATCCTCTTTCTCCGCCAGGAACTCACCTGCCTCGGCCGGCAAAAATCTCACCTTATCATCCCTTATGCCATGAATTCCAAGCTGATTGCCACGGGAAACGTCTTCGTCACCGGTCAGGGATGCTATAACACCTATATTCAAGCCGGCGGGAAGGTAGTAGTGGCTGGCGTCTTTCGCGGCGGCGAGATCATAACGCAAGGGGATGTAACTATCAGAGAAGCGGGGTCATCCAGAGGAATCCTCACCAAGATCCGGACTGCCGCCAGCGCCACGGTACGTCTTGGCCGGGCCCACGAGGGCGTGATCATCCAAGTAGGAAAATACCGCACCGTAATCGAGATTCCCCAGGCCCAAGTGCGGGTTGCCCTGGGGTGAGGCGGGCAACTCGACATTACCGCCAGTGCCCGGAATGGAATGAATATGCGTGAACCTTATTATAGATTATGAACGGGCCACGCGACTCAACCTTCACCTTATCCTGCATCAGCAAACCAGGCAAACCTACGCTCTATTTAAGTCTTCTGACACTTTCCTCGCAAGTGCTGAAAATATGCTTCCACTACAGTTTTCATAAAAATATCTCGTGGAGATTCAGGTGGTCGATCAGTTCCTTAAATTCGCTCCTTATGGTAGACTCAGCCTCGAAAGGCAGTTGGAGAAGGGTGCCGGGGGTCACGCCCAGGCAGTGGGCAATACGTGTTAGCGTAGGTAATGAGGGGCTCCTCGTCCCCTTTTCGATATAAGCAATATAGGACGGACTCACCCCAGCGTACAGGGCCAACTCTTTTTGGCTAAGCTGTTTTTTTTCTCTATAAAGCTTGATGGCCCGGCCAACGCTGCGTGCCTGATCGTCTTCCAAGTTCCCCTTATAGCCCATGGGGTGCGACACCACCATATAAGATCGTTCGTGAAGATGGGTTATCATTAAATACGAAAGCG
>JASEJH010000131.1 GCA_030016455.1 Thermoanaerobacteraceae bacterium | reverse complement strand
CTGAAATGCTGGGATTACATGAATTGTCCGGAGGACCGCAAGAATAAGTGCCCTGCATTTACCCAGAACGCGGGACGCCGTTGCTGGCGAATTGCCGGAACAATGTGTCACGGTGAAAAGCAGGGTTCCATTGTAGAGAAGCTTGCTACCTGCCTCAAGTGTGACGTCTACCACAAGATTAACCGCCTCCGGTGGCACGATATGGTTTTCGTCCGCTTTGAACTTTTCGTTGTCCTTCCGATTTTGGCGGTTTTGGATGCAGCGCTCATAACCACGTATTTTTGGGTGGATTCTCTCCTGACTTTTCTGGTGGTAGCCGGTATCGCTACGTTTATAAGCGGCTGCCTGGCCCTGGCGCCGGCTTTCAAGGTGGGCAAACCGATCGCCATTTTGAAGGAGAAGGCTTACCAACTGGGTCTGGGCAACCTGGCTTCAAAAGAGGCGATCACGCCCCGGCGCGACGAATACATGCTGGTGGCAATCGCACTTAACGACCTGGGTGAAGTGCTGCGGGAAATGATTCACAGCTTTAAGAAAAACGCGGATGTTCTCGCGGCTTCGGCGGAGCAGCTCACGGCGAACATGGAGCAGACGGCGGCGGGAGCCACGGAAACCGCAGGCACCGTCAGCGAGGTTGCAACAACGGTGGAAAACGTAAGCGAGAACGTCCAGGGAGTGGTGCGGGTGGCCCAGGAAGCATCGGCCAAGGCGGAGGAGGGAAGCCGGGATCTCACCGAAGTGAAGAAGCAGATGGAAGCGATAGAAACCGCGACGCAGAACGTGGGCGCGGTGGTAGAGGAACTGAACAAAAAGGCGGCGGAAATCACCCAGATTACGGAACTGATCACCCAGATCGCCGACCAGACGAATCTCCTGGCGCTGAACGCGGCGATTGAAGCGGCCCGGGCCGGCGAGCACGGGCGGGGCTTTGCCGTCGTCGCCGAGGAGGTGCGAAATCTGGCCGAGCAATCGGCGAAGGCGGCCGAAGACATCCGGAAACTCATCGTAGCGATTCAGGATCGGACGCAGCACGCCGTCAGCGCGATGGGGGAAAGTTCTAAGCTGGTTCAGGCTGGTAGCAGCGTAGTGGGTAAGGCAGAAACTTCGTTCCGGATGATCATTGGTAGTGTGCGAGACTTAACCGAGCGTATAGAGGAAGTCAGCAGGGCGGCGCAGGAAATTGCCGGTGCGATCACTAACGTAGCCGCTGCCGCCGAGGAGCAGAGTGCGGTGACGCAGGAAGTTTCGGCGTCGGCCGAGGCGCTGGCCAAGCTGGCGGAAGAAGGTCAAAAACTGGTAGCCCACTTTAAGATTTAACTCTTTCCTGTTTGTTTTACGCAAAACCCGAAAGATCCGTGGGTCTGACCGGCCAAAGGGCCGGCTTTTTTCAGGACGGTAAAGTGTCCTACCCGCGGTAAACCACCCTTATGGTTCCAGGTTGACCGGCGGCCACGCTACCAATTACGGCGGCAGCAACGCCGCGTTCCCTAAGCGTCTTCAGTAACAGGTTAATGCGCTCGGACGGCGCGGCGATCAACAGTCCGCCCGAGGTTTGGGGATCGTACAGTAAGTCCTGCAGGACTTGCGGAACGTCCCGGTCGAAGGATACGCAGGGGGCTGCATAGTCGCGGTTACTGTAAGCACCTGCGGGGAGGAAACCCGACGCGGCCAGTTCCCTCGCTGCGGGGAGGAGCGGTACCGCTGCCGCATCGATGGTCAGGTGGACCTGGCTGGCGCGGGCCAGCTCCAGCGCGTGTCCCAGCAGCCCGAATCCGGTGATGTCGGTGCAGGCGGTAGCGCCCGCTTCCTGCATTGCTGCTGCTGCGTCTTTGTTGAGCGCCGCCATCTCCTGGCAGGCTTCTGCAACCGTCTCCGGTGGGGCCAGGTCGGCCTTCAGGGCGGTGCTGATGACGCCGGTTCCCAGGCGCTTGGTCAGAACCAGGCGGTCTCCTTCCCGGGCCCCGCGGTTAGTAATGAGCCTTGCCGGGTGGACGATGCCGGTGACCGCCAGCCCAAATTTCGGTTCTTTGTCCTCGACGCTGTGTCCCCCTACAAGAAGGGCGCCTGCTTCACGGACCTTTTCGGCCCCCCCGAGCAGGATTCTTTCCAGCGTTTCAAGATCCCCGCAACCGGTCGGGTAGCAGATGATGTTCAGTGCCGTGAGCGGCTGCCCCCCCATGGCGTAAACGTCGCTCAGGGAGTTAGCGGCGGCGATTTGACCATACAGGTACGGGTCGTCAACCACCGGGGTGAAGAAATCCACGGTCTGGATCAGGGCGACGTCCTCGGTCAACAGGTAAACCCCGGCGTCGGCCGCGTTTTCAATGCCGACCAGCAGCCGCGGGTCGGCGACGGCCGGCAGCCTCGATAACAGGCGGGCCAGAATCCCGGGCCCGATTTTTGCCGCTCACCCGGCGCTGGTGGTCATGGCGGTAAGTTTTTGACGCGTCAAGTCCTGGACCTCCTTTTCCGTCTTCAGTGTAGTTTCGCGGCGAACCGGCCGAATCCTTCTTCGGGACGTTATATTCCCGGCCGGGCCTTCACTGTGTTCTTCCTGGCATTTAGTCTTGCCGGTCGGGCGGCGGATGAATATAATTGCAGGTAATGAACGGTGGCGGATTCTGCTGAAAAACTGCGCGAAGGGAGAGAGGGCGTTGGCGTGGCGTGCTACGGCAGAAGAGGTCCGGGCCGTGTGTACGGGTGAGGAACTCGGCTACGCACGGACGGACGAGATTGCGCCGCTTGACGCCATCATCGGCCAGGAGCGGGCGGTAAGGGCTTTGGAGTTCGGACTGGAGATAGACGACCGGGGTTTCAACATCTTCGTGGCCGGCCTCCCTGGGACCGGCAAGAACACGGCGGTACAGAGTTTCTTAGAAAGCATGGCGAAGACAAAGCCGACACCGCCCGACTGGTGCTACGTTTACAACTTCAAGGAGCCCAACAACCCCCGGGCGATCGAGCTTCCCGCAGGGAAGGGAAAGTTATTCGCCGGGGACATGCAAGAGTTCATTGCGGCGGCGCGCCGGGAGATCCCGAAGGCTTTCGAAAGCGAGGAGTACGCCAAGCAACGGGAGGAGACAGTCGAAGCCTTTGCCAACCAGCGCAACCGGCTTTTCGCGGAACTCAACCAGCGTGCCGCCGAAGCCGGTTTTGTGATTCAACCCACTCCCACCGGGCTCTTCATCATCCCCGTGGTGGACGGCGAGCCGGTCAAGGACAAGGAGTTTGCCACCCTGCCGCCGGAAAAGCAAAAGGAGCTCATCCGCCGGCGCGAGGAACTCGAAGAGGACGTGGCCAGCACTTTCCGGGAGGTACAGAACATCGAGCGGCGGGCCCACGAAGCGGTGCGCGACCTGGACCAGCGCGTCGCCCGCTTTGTCCTCGGGCACTTGCTGAAGGAGTTACGGGATAAGTACGCCGACCTTCCGGCCGTCCTGGTTTACCTGGAGGCGATCGAGGCCGACATCCTGTCCAACCTGAGCCTTTTCCGGGGCGAGCGGGAAACCGAGCGCCACGCGCCCCCCTGGGCAAAAGAAGATCCCTTCCGCCGGTACGAAGTGAACGTGATCGTGGATAACAGCGAGACCGCCGGAGCGCCCGTGGTGGTGGAGTATAACCCCACTTACAACAACCTGATCGGGCGCATCGAGAAAGAAGCGGTATTCGGCGCCCTAATCACCGACTTTACCATGATCAGGGCGGGTTCGCTCCACAGGGCGAACGGCGGCTACCTGGTGATTCCCGTCGAGGAACTCCTGCGCAACCTGTTTTCGTGGGACGGCCTGAAACGGGCGTTGCGGGAACGCGAGGTGGTAATCGAGGAGGCTGCCGAGCGCCTGGGCTTCCTGACGACCAAGACGCTCCAGCCGGAACCGATTCGCTTGAAGCTCAAGGTTATTCTGCTCGGGGATCCCCTGCTTTACTATCTGCTTTACCATTTCGATCCCGATTTTCAGGAGCTTTTCAAAGTGAAGGCCGAGTTCGGAACGCGGATGGACCGGACGCCGGAGAACGTCCAGAAGTATGCCGCCTTTTTCTGCACGCTCTGCAAGAAGGAAAAGCTCCTGCACCTGGACGCCTCTGCGGTCGCCAAGCTGGTCGAATACGGTTCCCGGCTGGCGGAGGACCAGACCAAGTTAGCCACGCGCTTTTCGGAGATCGCGGACGTGGTGCGTGAGGCGTGTTACTACGCGCGCAAAGAGGGGGCCGACTACGCCACGGCGGACCACGTCCGGCGGGCAATCGACGAGCGTTTCTACCGGTCGAACTTGATCCAGGAGCGGATTCAGGAAATGATCGTCCGGGGAACGATCATGGTCGAGACCACCGGGGCGAAAGTAGGGCAGGTCAACGGGTTGTCGGTTTTAAGCCTCGGAGATATCAGTTTTGGGAAACCGCAGCGGATCACGGTGACGGTTGCGGCCGGGAAAGAGGGTGTGATCGACATTGAGCGGGAGGCGAAACTCGGCGGACGGATTCACACCAAAGGGGTACTTATCCTGACCGGTTATCTGACCGAAAAATACGCCGCCGAGGCCCCGCTGACCCTGGCCGCGCGGCTCGTTTTCGAACAGAGCTATGAAGGCATCGAGGGGGACAGCGCTTCGAGCGCAGAGCTTTACGCACTTTTTTCGGCCCTCTCCGGTGTTCCTTTGAGGCAAGACCTGGCCGTCACCGGTTCGGTTAACCAGAAGGGCGAAATCCAGGCGATCGGGGGGGTAAACGAAAAGATAGAGGGCTTCTTTGACGTTTGCCGGGCAAAGGGACTCACGGGAGAGCAGGGGGTGCTCATCCCGGCGGCAAACAGGGAAAACCTGATGCTCCGGGAGGACGTGGTGGAGGCCGTAAGAGAAGGACGCTTCCACATCTACCTGGTGAAACACGTCGACGAAGGAATCGAGATTTTGACGGGTGTTCCCGCCGGGGAACGCGGCCCCGACGGCTCCTTCCCGGAAGGCACCATTCACGGCAAGGTCGCGGCGCGGCTGAAAGAGATGGCGGCGCAGCTCAAGGCCGAGAAGGAGAAAGAGGAAAAGGGTGGCGGGGCCAAGGGGAAGGCGAATGGCGACGCAACGGATTGAGCTTCCGGCCGGTGTTTTTACGGCGTACTGGAGCGAGCGCGGACTGTTCCGGCTGTTGCTTCCCGGCGCCGCGGCGCTGCCGAAGACCGTCCCGGGCGGGAGTGTTACGCCGGCCTGGGGTGAAGCGCTGGCCGGTTTACTCGACTCGTATTTTTCCGGGCGGGCGGTTG
>JASEJH010000130.1 GCA_030016455.1 Thermoanaerobacteraceae bacterium | reverse complement strand
GCGGCGAGCATCGTCCTCCAGCCGTCTATCAAGGAAGGGTTCGGCCTGACGGTCAGCGAAGGAATGTGGAAGGAAAAGCCGGTCATCGGGGGCGACGTTGGCGGCATTCCCGGCCAGATTACGGATGGTTATAACGGGTTCCTGGTATCTCCGAGCGAAAAGGGGATTGAGGAAATGGCGCAGCGGATAAGGTACTTGCTGCTCAACCCGTATTTTGCTCGTGAGATGGGGCGGAGGGGCAAGGAAGCCGTCAGGGAGCGGTTCCTGATTACCCGCGGGGTGGGGGATGAGTTGAAACTGATCGGAAATATGCGGCAGCGCAATGAAATGTAGCGGGCGGAGAAAGTCTTGAAGGTGCGTCGAACTGCGGACTTTGGACATCTTTAGGGAGGGATTGGCTTTGTACCGGGTGGCGGTAGTTACGCTCAGTGATAAAGGCGCGCGCGGCGAACGAGACGACCTGAGCGGGCAGACGGTGAAGGAAATGGTGGAAGCCCAGGGGTGGCGGGTGGAAGAAACCTGGATTGTCAGCGATGACCTGGAGGCGATCACCGGGACCTTGCTCGGGCTTGTGCAAGCGGGAATGGATTTGATTCTGACCACCGGCGGGACGGGGCTGGGCCCCCGGGACAACACCCCGGAAGCTACCCTGGCCCTTATCGAGCGCGAGGTGCCCGGGCTGGCGGAGGTGATGCGGCTGGAAACCTTCAAGATTTCACCCCGGGCCGTTTTAAGCCGGAGTGTGGCCGGCATCAGGGGGAAAACGCTGATCGTCAACCTGCCCGGCAGCCCCAAGGCGGTCCGGGAGTGTCTGGGGGTCATCCTGCCGGTTCTATCGCACGGGCTGGCGGTTTTGACCGGGCGGGAGCGGGAGTGTGGGAAGGCGGAGGGATGAAGGATGAAGGATGAAGGCGGAAATCAGAAGCCAGAAGTCAGAAGTCAGAAGTCAGGAGTCAGAAGTCAGAAGTCAGAAGTCAGAAGGAAAGAAGTAGAACCTTAAGTTTCGAACTTCGAACCATTTAACGTCGAACTTCGAACGGACCAAAAATTCCGTCAGTTTAAGACGAACTTCGTACTTTGAACGGGAAGGCGAGTAACGATGTGGCCTGTATTGTTTTATATCGGTAACTATCCGGTGCACAGCTACGGTCTGATGCTGGCGGTGGCGGTCCTGGTGGGCCTGCTGGTGGGCGAATGGGAGGCCAAACGCCGGGGCATAGACCCGGATTTCATTCTTAACCTAACCCTCATTCTGGTGGTGGCCGGCGTTATCGCGAGCCGTCTGGTCTACGTTCTGGTCGAGTGGCCCCGTTTTGCGGCCGAGCCGTGGGCGATCGTGCGGGTCTGGGACGGGGGTCTTTCTTTTTACGGCGCGCTGCTGATCGGGGTCCCGGTCGTCTATTTTTACAGCCGCAGGCGGGGTTATCGTTTCGGCGAAGTTGCGGACGTGTCCGCCATAGGGGTGCCGGCGGCTTATCCCTTGGCCCGGATCGGCTGCTTCCTGAACGGCTGCTGCTACGGAAAACCCACCGACCTGCCCTGGGCGGTAGCATTTCCCTTTGACGGCGTGCCCCGGCATCCAACGCAGCTTTACTCGGTGCTCATCGGGGCGCTCATCTTTTTCGCCCTCCTGTACTTGAGGCGTTACCGGCGTTTTCCCGGACAGTTGGCCTTTTTCTACGTAATCTTTTACGGCCTCTACCGGTTTGTAATTGACTTTTTCCGGGTCTCGCCCCCCGCGGGCGCCTACCTGACCCTTGGTCAGGCTTTCAGCCTTGCCGTAGTAGGGGTTGCCCTGGTGCTCCTGCTGGTCAGGCTTCGCGGCTTGAACCAGAAATCGTGACGGACGGCCAGGGATCGAGAATCCTTTATGCTGGCTTCCGCTGGCCGCCCGGCTGCTGACGCTGGCCGTGTCGCGGCAGCGGGAGTACCTGGCGGACGCCGAAGCGGCGCGGCTGACGCGCAATCCATAGGGGCCTGCCAGCGCGCTCCGCAAGATCGCCGCCGACCCCGACCCAGTGGACTGGGCGAGCCGGCCACCGCCCGCTTATGGATCGCAAACTTATTAAAGCAGGCTTACTGCCATAGCAGTCGCGGCCGGAATTGGTATAAATTAAGGATGTCCGGGCAGAAGGGAAATGCGAGGTTTACCCATGCTTGACAAAATCTTCACGGCTATTTGTTACTCGGCTTGATCATGGCAGAGGTAATCCGGCTAGGGTTATCGAATGTATATAAAAAGGCCGAAGGATTAGGATTGAAAGAATTAGGCGGGAGATTAAAATATGCATGGTATTGAAACTGTCCTTCTTATCCTTGAGTCGGTGTTGCTTGTAGCTACTATCGTGCTTCTTCTCTACAGTCTCAAGGAGGGAAGGGGTAGAAAAAAACTCTTGTTAGAAGTCGGAAAAGCAACAAAGATCCTTACCCGGCAGGAGTATTTTCTCACGGTTACTGATTCCATGATGGAGGCAGAAGTTGAGGTTATTGGATTTATCACGGGTAGACCTCCGGTAGGAGACGACAGGAAAAGGGTCAGGAGTATTATGGATAATGTCGAAAGGTTGGCAAAGCGTGGCGTAAAAGTAAAATACCTTGTACCAAAACTGCACGATAGGCTGCATATAGGCTACCTGTACACGAAGGCCGGTGCTGAGGTTCGATACAGTAACTGTGCCATTGCCAATGACGTTCGTTATATGGTTACGGATGATAAGCTGGTTGTGGTCGGTATTCCCGAAAGCACTGGTGAAACAGAAGCCACAAGGAAAGGTTACGGGATTCCTTCTGAAAGTCTTGCAAAGATCCTTAAGGATCATTTTTCCAGGTGCTGGGAGGAAGGAATAACTTACGAAGAATATCTTAAAGAGATAATCAGGCAAACCGGTGTAACGCCAAAATTGCTTGGAAAGGAGCTTCAAATAGACGAGAAAGAACTGGCATGTCTTGGCAAAGACCAGAGCGGGTAGAAAATGAGGGGAATCGAAGCGGTATGGGCCGCGGCAGAAACGGACGAAGAATTAAGTTTGGAATTGCAAGTTTGAAGGAGTGACGCAAGTGATTAAATTACGGGGGCACCACTTGGTTTGTCTGCAGTTCTTCCGGGGCGAGGGGTACAACCGGGAGTTTATCGCAAATCTTGAAGACGTTATCGGCAGGGCAGAAAAGGGCGAAGAGATAGAGGTGGTCGAAGGGGCCGACGACGTTTGCCGCGCCTGCCCGGCGCTCAAGGGGGATGAGTGTGCCGCCAAGCCGGGCGTAGACGCGGAGATCCGGGAGATGGATAAGGAGGCGGCCAGTCACCTGGGGGTTAAAGTGGGTGAAAGGGTGCGCTGGCAGGAAGTGAGCACCAAGGTCGCGGCCACGCCAAAGGACTGGTTTGCCGAGTTCTGCGCAGGCTGCGACTGGGAAAAGGCTTGCGCGGAGAGAAAGAATGCGCTAGGTCTGATATAGCGTTGGGTCGGGGAGTTCGGTCAGAAAGCAAATTTGGATTGACGTTGCCGGCTTGAATATGTTAATTTGGTTTCAATAAAAAAGTGGCAAGTAGCCGCTGTTGCTAAAATCAATTCAACTTTTGAACTCCAGCACCATGAAGGTGAGTATTGCCTGAAGGCAAAAATCCTTTTGTGGTGCTTTTTTGTCAGTGCGGCCAGGAGGCTTCGCTCCTCGCCGGAGCGGGGGGAGAGTTCGCCGTGGCTTTGTTATTTTGGGGGACTGATGTGGATGAAGCGGTGTCTGCTGGAACGCCTGTTTTACCTTGTACCCGTGATGTTGGGGGTGTCGGTGGTCACCTTCGGGCTAATTAACCTGGCGCCGGGCGACCCCGCGGAGGTCATCCTGCGGACCGGCGGGGTGGAGCCGACGCGGGAGGCTGTGGAAACGCTGCGGGCGGAGTTGGGGTTGAACGACCCTCTTTACGTCCGGTACGGACGCTGGCTGCGGGACGTCGTCCGTCTCGATTTGGGCGATTCTTTCCGCACCGGGTATCCCGTAACGCAAGAGATCTTGAGCCGCCTGCCGGCCACGCTGGAGCTGACCTGCGCGGCGCTGGTCTTTATGGTTTTACTGGCGCTGCCGTTTTTGTGCTGGTCAACCTGCTGGTGGACGGTAAATGAGAGCGTGCAGGATGAAGGAGTTCTCGGCAGGCGCATTTCAGCGGGCGGTTTATCCCTTCACCGCGATTGCCGGGCAGGAGGGAATAAAAAGACTGCGGGTGGAGATCGTCAAGCGCCATCCGCATGCGCACAGCCCCCGCGGCTACTTCCATACAGTGCGTTAAGTTTTTAAGACGGGAGACCGCTCGGCTTGATTGAAATTAAGAATCTCAGAAAGAATTACGGCAACCTCCAGGCGGTAATCGACCTCAACCTGCGGATAGAGCAGGGGGAAATTTTTGGGCTGCTTGGCCCCAACGGTGCCGGCAAGACCACCACGCTGCGGATGTTGACCATGCTCACGCGTCCCAGCGGGGGCGAAGCCTTTATCGCAGGACATGAGGTGCAGCGGGAGATTGACCGGGTGCGGCGGACTATTGGAGTGGTGCCGCAGCACATGAACCTCGACCAGGAACTGACGGCGCGGGAAAATCTTGAACTGCACGGGCGGCTGTATAAAATCCCTGCCGCCGAGCGCCGGAGCCGCATTGAGAAACTCCTGTCTTTTGTTGCGCTTAGTGACCGCGCGGATGAGCTGGTAAGCAGGTACTCAGGCGGGATGAAACGGCGGCTGATGATTGCTCGGGCGCTGCTGCACAAGCCGCGGGTACTTTTCCTGGACGAACCGACCGTCGGTCTTGACCCGCAGACCAGGCGGCGGATGTGGGAACTGGTGCGCCGGATGAATCAAGACGGCGTCACGGTGCTGCTCACCACGCACTACATCGAGGAGGCGGAGGCGCTCTGCCACCGGGTAGGGATAATGGACCGCGGGCGGCTGATCGCCTTGGGAACGCCCGCAGAACTCAAAGAGCGCGTGGGGCGGTTTGCGGTGGAAGTCTTTGACGGGGAACAGGTGACCGCAAAATTTTACGGAACACGCGAAGAAGCACTGGCATCCGCCGCCCGGGTTGGCGATGGCGTGACGGTTAGGGAAACGAGCCTCGAGGATGTTTTTGTGCAACTGACGGGGCGGAAGGTGAGGGACTGAGATGGACTTTTACACCGTTTTCTGGCGGGAGATGCTCTCTTTCAGGCGGGTTTTCTGGAAGTTTATGGCCTCGCGGCTGATAAGCCCTTTTCTTTACCTCGTAGCCTTCGGATGGGGTCTGGGGCGG
>JASEJH010000012.1 GCA_030016455.1 Thermoanaerobacteraceae bacterium | reverse complement strand
ATCAAGCGCAGAAGAAACCTGCTCCCGGATCGCCTTAACCGGGAGGTCCATCCCGGCCATCAACACCATCGTCTCCAGGCGGGAAAGCATGTCCCGGGGAGTGTTGGCGTGACCGGTGGTGAGGCTTCCGTCGTGGCCGGTATTCATTGCCTGGAGCATGTCCAGCGCCTCTCCGCTGCGCACCTCGCCCACGACGATCCGGTCGGGCCTCATCCGCAGGGCGTTCCGCACCAGATCGCGGATGGTAATAGCCCCTTTCCCTTCAATATTCGGGGGGCGGGACTCAAGTCGCACCACGTGTTCCTGGCGCAACTGTAACTCCGCGGCGTCCTCAATCGTGATTATCCGCTCGTCGGGAGGAATGAACGAAGAAAGGATGTTCAACAGGGTGGTCTTACCGCTGCCCGTGCCGCCGGAAACGATGATGTTCAGACGCGCTTTAACGCAGGCTTTAAGAAACTCGGCGATTTCGGGGGTCAGGCTCCCGAACCGGATTAAATCCTCGATCGTCAGGGGATCCCGGAAGAACTTCCGGATGGTGATCGTCGGCCCGTTGAGCGCCAGCGGCGGAATGATCGCGTTGACCCGGGAACCATCCGGCAGCCGTGCGTCCACCATCGGCATGCTTTCATCGATCCTCCTCCCGAGCGGCGCCACGATCTTTTCAATCACGTGCAGTACGTGTTCGTTGTCCCGGAAGGTTACTTCGGTAAGTTCCAGCTTACCGTGGCGCTCAATATAAACCTGCCGGGGGCCGTTGACCATTACTTCCGTGACTTCCGCGTCTTCAAGAAAGGGCGTGATGGGCCCGAAACCAAGCGCCTCCTGAACAAGCTCCGCTACGATCCGCTGTTTTTCAAGCCGGGGAAGATTCACCGCCTGTTTCTCCAAAAGGTCCCAAGCCACGCTTTCCACTCTGGAGGCGTCGATTTCTGTATTTCCACCAGCCCGCAGAATATCCCCGAGTTCCGCCACCAGCAACTTGTGCAGGTTCGTTTTCAGCTCCTGATGGGCGTCGCGCCGGACCGGGCGCTCCGGACCGGTCCTTGGTTTTTCTCCTTTTTCAAACCGTGAAAAGACCGTCACCCTACCATCTCCCGGCTAACCTCGCTGGTTTAAAAACTCAAGATTTTTCCGAGCAAAGAACGCTTTTCTTCCTTCACCGTCTCTTTCTGCAACAGCTTCTCCGCCAGGCGGCAGACGTCCTGGGCAATCCGGCTCCCCTTCTGAAGCAGGACAAACGGGGTTCCTTTGTTCGCCGCCAACTGCGCGGTTTTCACGTCGGAAGTAATAATCCCGGTGAACTTCAAACCGAGAGTCTTCTCCATGTCCCCAGGCTTAAGCCCGCCTTCGACGAAAGCGTTCAAGACGGCCCGGACCTTCCCCCCGAGTTCGTGTTCCGTTAAGAATTCAACGTCTGCCTTCAGCCGCCTCAGCGCCGGTAAGTCCTGGCCGCCCACCACCAGGATCTCGTCCGCCGTATCCAGTGCCTGCGCCACAGCAGCGTTCAGCACCGGCGGCGTGTCAACCAGCAGGAAATCGCATTCTTCCTTCAGGATTTCGAAAATCTCGGGCAGCCGCGCCGCCAGATCCGTGTAATCCTCTTCCCGGGAGGAAATGGCGCCGAGAACCTTGACCCCGGTGAGGTGCGTGGCAGTGTAAGCTTCAACGATCTCCCTATTCAACTCCGGCTCCCGGGCAAGTTCCGCAATGCTCCCGGGCAGGTTCAGGTTGAAAAGAAGCGCCACGTCGGCGCCGGCAACGTCCAGATCAACCACTGCCGACCGCTTGCGAAACTCCTGGGTTAACGCCACCGCAAGGTTGCAGGCCAGGGTGGTACGCCCGACACCCCCCTTGGTGCCGAAGAGCACCACCACCTTTCCGGGAAGCGGGGCCTCGGGTTTCTCCTGGAGACGCAAGAGTGTGCCCTGCCGCCGCTTGGCTTTTTCATTTACCCGCCTGATAGTATCCGCAAGCTCCTGAGAAGTGAAGGGTTTCAGCAGGTAGTCGCTGGCGCCTGCGGCCATAGCCTTGCGGATGTATTCCTGCTCGCCCTGGATCGAAATGATTACCACCGCCGTCCGGGGCACCCGTTCCGTGATGATCTCGGTTGCCGTTATCCCGTCCAGCCCGGGCATGTTTATATCCATCAGGACGATGTCGGGCTGCAGTTCCTCCGCCACGTGCACCGCTTCTTCGCCGTCACCCGCCTCGCCCACGACCTTAATATCCTCCTCGAAAAAGAGCAGGCGTTTGATATCTTCCCTGGTATTTACAATATCGTCAGCTATGACAACCGTAATCGGTTCCATGACCTATGCCTCCCCGCCCGGCACTCAACCTAATCTTTGAAGTGGCAGAAGTTTTATACACCTGAGACCTGTTCGCCCGCGTGAAAGTTCTTCAATTCTCAGTCAGTCGAGTGCTGGGCTACTTCTTCAAAGGCGCCGGTACCGGTACCGGTGCGCTATGTGCAACATTGAGCAGGTCGAGCAGCTTAGCCGGCGGCACCCTGATCACGCTTTCGTCTGCCGGCGAACGCAGCACCAGGCGGATGGTCCCCCGCTCGGAAGCCAAAACCAGCAACTGCGCCTGGGCCGGGGTCACCGCCAGGGTTACGGTTTCGAACCCGGAACCCTTTTTGCCTTTGCTATCCTTAACCGAAACAAGCGTCTGCCCGGTCGCCAGTACCCGAACGTTATGGATGATGGTTGAGCTGTAACTGGTTTTGGGTTCCTGGGGGTTGGGCGGTACTACGTCAAACGTTGCAATCACGTCCACCCGGTCGTTCGGCTGCACCATTCCCGCCAGCCCGGAAACCTCGGTCACCGCTACCGTCACGGCACGCTCACCGGCAGCCAGACCGAAAGCCAGGCCGTGGCGGGCGTCCTTCTCCGCCACGAGTTTGCTTTTGAGGATCGGTTCCCCGGCGGCAATGTCCGCCAGAGCAATTTTCCCGAGGACTTCCTGGGCGGACCGCGCCGCAGCCGGATGTACGTACTGCTCCGGCATGTCCGCGTACCTGATCACCCCCGCCGTCACGGTACTCCGGGCCGGGATGTCGCTCCCGGCAACCACCACGGTCACGTACTTTCCGGCTTCCCGGTAAGCCTTCTCAACCGATTCTAAGTAGAAGTAGACGCTTAAGGCGGCACCGGCAGCAAAAATCACCGCGAAGAATAAAAAGAGCTTGTTCCGCACCCGTGACTCTCCCCTTATTCAATTAGCTTTGCCGTTCGGAGCCCGAAATCAGTTCCGTTGAGACCCTGCGCCGCGCTGCTCAGCTTTTCCACGAAGTAACCCCTTACCTTGCTTTCCTGGCCCTGCCCCGGAACGACCCCGTCCAGGAAAAAGGCGGCAAAGCCGACAATTTCGACTTCGTGCCTTCCTTGCTCCTTCTCGCCGAGATCCCGGTAGACGGGAACATAAATGAGGCGCGGGCAATTCTGGCAGTAGTTATCGAAGGTACAACCCTCGTGCCCGCTGATCCGGTCTTCAATCGCACGCTTTGTCGGTCCGGACATGTTGCCCGTCTCGGTTTCGATCACGTCGCCGATTTCGAGCCATCCGTCGTAGCCGTCTCGCAGGTTGTCCTCGAAGTTACCTGCTCCGTGGCCGCCCAGGGCCAGCGCACCGAAATTCCCCTGCTCCCCGCACCCGCCGCCAACCTTGAGCGTGTAGAGCTCGCCGAACTCGAGGGTTTGTTCCAGAATCCCCAGCGGGGCGGCACCCCAAACCGCCTCTACACCGCCTACCCGCGCCTTGGCCTCTGCCGACACTCCTGTATCGGCGAAACCAAGCACAGGAGCTAAAAAGAAACTGACCTGCCGCGCGGTACTAACTGTAATGGTCCTGCCGTCACCGCTGACATTAACCGTCACTTCCCCGGGTTCGATCCCGTTTTGGAGCGCGTAATAGAGCGCGGTATTAGCAGCGCTCACGGGATCGCCCGGCAAAAACTGCACCCCGGCAAGCGCAGCCGCGTCGGCCGCGTTTACCAGGCGCTCTCGGTTAAGAAACAAAAGGCCGACGTCAATGGTGAGGGCGCCAAAACCGAGCAAGACCACCAGGGCCGCCGCTACCAGAACCAGGACCGTACCCCGTTCATCCCTTAACAGGCTCATCTTTTCTCACCTCACTCAACGCGCATCGTAGCCTGAGCCGTCAACGGAAAAGGATTGGGTGCAAGCCCGCTGAGTACCGGCGTGACCAGATCAACGCTGTAACCCACGCTCACCGTGGCCTGTACACCCGTTACCCGGCTGCCCTCCGAAGGAGTAATGGTCACCGTCAACCTGCTCAAATCCAGGCCGGCGGCCGCGTCTTCCACCCGCTCTACGATAGCCGCGTCATCGCCTCCTACCACCGCCAGCCGGGCACCTTCCCGCGCAGCATTGGTAACGATTAAATAGGACGAAAAAATCCGCCCGAACTCCATGATGCCAAAAAGAATGAGGAGCAGGACCGGAACCACAAGCGCGAGTTCAACTGTAGCCTGGCCGCGTTCTCCACGGCGCATAAACCTCACCTCAACAATAAGGCGACAAAGACGCCCAAACAAAACATTACACCGTAAGGAAACCGGACTCCGCTTTCTCCAAGCCACAGCCGCACGCCGCCCGGCAGTAAGAAGCCGAAACAAACTCCCTTTAACGCCAGTCCGAGCTTGCCGTTCCTGGCCAGCAGGTAGCAGGATACCAGACCGCCCAGGACCGCCCCCGCCAGGAAGGTGTAAAGCGCGAAGAGGGGACCACCGCAGGCTCCCACCGCCCCGAGAAACTTTACGTCGCCGGCACCCACTCCACCCGCGACGTACGGAAGGAGCAAGAGCCCAATCCCGGCTGTGAGACCCGCCAGCCCTCCCCAGACTTCCGTCCACCCGCCTGTGACGCCACGAAAGAGCAGCGCCAAAACGACGGTCGGGAAAACAACTAAGTTGTAAATCCGCCGCTGGCAGAGGTCGGTCGCGATCGAAACCAGCGCCACCGTTATTACCAGAAAGTCCAGGAACGTCACCCCAACCACCCGATTTCCTAAAAACCTTGGCAAGCCCTTCTTATCGGTCGTCGGTCGTCAGTCGTCGGACGTCGGTTGTTGAAGGAAATCCCCAGAGGCGATTTCCAGTTCAAGTCCACGTCAGACGCCTAAAAAAGTTCTAAAGGTGACCCTACCCGGCCAAACGACCGGGTAGGGTCTATGTAGGGGTAGGAGGTGCCTCTTCGATCCAAACTGAATGGTATCCGCCGTGTAAAAACTTCTTTAGGCTTCCAAAGACCGGTGGGTTACAGGTTGTTTGAAACATCAACAAACTTATCCCTGATCTTTGGCCCGAGGATCAGCAGTCCGGCAATTGCCACCACCGCAATCAGCGCTAAAATCAAACCGTACTCCGCCATTCCCTGACCTTCCTCTTCCCTTACCAAACGCCGAACCAGCTCCAACATCGTTTTTTCCCTCCTTTGACATGTGTCTTTGGTTTTATCGTAACAAACCGCAAAGGGCTTGCTATCGAACGTTTGCCTTATTTTATGGGGGTCTTATAGTCCCATTTTTCATGGGACTTTCGACCTAATTTTGGAATATTCGACAAAAGAAAGTGTTAAAAAATTGGGGGCTTGTTGCCATCCCCGTCCCGGAACTACAATCTTACCAGCCGGTGCTTCAGCGCGTAAAGCGCAGCCTGTGTACGGTCGGTTACGCCGATCTTCTGGAAGATGTTCGACAGGTGGTTCTTCACCGTCTTCTCGCTGATGTAAAGGGTGCTGGCGATCTCCCGGTTGCTCGCCCCGGCGGCGACCAGACGCAACACTTCCAGCTCTCGCTCGGTGAGCCCGTCCGGGTTGTTCCTCTCCGCCAGCCGGCTGAACTCCTGAAAGATCTTTGTTGCCAGTTGCGGCGGAATGAAAGACTCCCCGCGCGCCACGCCCCGGATCGTTTCCACCAGCTTGTCCGGCGAAACGTCCTTTAGGATGTATCCGGAAACCCCCGCGCGGATCATTTCGAAAAGATACTCGTCTTGATCATGAATGGTGAGTGCGACTACCGCCACGCCGGGCTTGGCCTGCTTGATCTGCCGGCACGCCTCGACCCCGTTCATCACCGGCATGCTGACGTCAAGGAGCACCACGTCCACCGGCTCGCGCCGGACAAAATCCACGGCCGCTTGCCCGTTGTCGACCTCACCGACCACCCTGATCCCCGGTTCCATCGTAAGGATCTTCCGCAGCCCTTCCCGGATCAGGGCGTGGTCGTCAGCGATCAAAACCCTTACCACGGCCACTCCTCCATTGGCGCAAGGTTCCGCAAAACACCTCAATTTCTTATTCCTCCGGCAGGCTAATATTCACCATCAGGGTTGTCCCCTTGCCGGGCGCAGAAACGATTTCCATTTCACCCTTCAGCAACTGTACCCGTTCCTTAATTCCCAACAACCCATAACCCTTGCGGTTCCGGTCCTTCAAGACCTTTTGCACGTTGAAGCCCCTGCCGTTATCCCTGATTACCAGATTCACCTTGTCCGGCAAAACCTCCAGCTTTACGGACGCACTCGAAGCGTGGGCGTGCTTGTAGATGTTGTTTAACCCTTCCTGGACGATCCGGAACAGCGCCACTTCCACCGCTTCCGGCAGCCGCCTGCGCGGCCCGAAGTACTGGTATTCCACCGGCAACCCGTACTGGTCCTTGTAATTCGCCACGAACTTCTTCAACGCCGCCGCCAAGCCCAGGTCGTCGAGCGCCATGGGCCGCAGGTCAAAGATGATCTTCCGCGTGTCCTGCAGGCTGTCGCGAGCTATGGTCTGGAGCGCCACCAACTCTTCCCGGAGCTTTCCCGGGTTTTTCTCTAACAACTTCAAACAGTACTCCGCCCGCATCACCACGTTTGCCATTGACTGTGCCGGGCCGTCGTGGATTTCACGGGCTACCCGCTGCCGTTCTTCTTCCTGCGCTTCGAGAATCCGGAGCGCCATCTGCTGCCACTGGTGCATCTCCCCCAAGCGCCCCGCCGCTTCCTGAAGATCCTCCTTCAGGTACTGGAGCACCACTCCTACTCTGGAAGCCAACCGATCCGCCCGCTGCCTGGTATCGAGGAGACGTTTCAGCCCCCGCTCCAGCTCGTCCCGGCGGAAGCGCAGCATGCTTTCCTGGGCCCGCAGGGTGACGAGTTCGACTTGAAGCCGCTGGGCGTTCTCGTAAGCCTCCTTGATGTCCGCCTCCGAATATTTTGAAAAATCTGCACTTACCTCCATCAAGCGGACGCGAGCCTTTTTTTCCTCTTTTTCCAGCGCGTCGACCCGGGCGATTAGCTCCTGGGTTTCCTGCCGGACCTGCTCGACCTCCCTGCGCATGCGCACCACTTCCGCTTCCGTCGCTTCAGCGATGGCAAAAATCTCTTCTTTATTCTTTTCGATCAAATCCACCGTTTCTTTAATGATGTCGTCAAGACTTTTCATGTCGGTCACGAGCGTCACCTCCTATTCCCCTGCCTGAATCCCCTTCTCCCTCACACGACCGGCCAGCACCCGGTAATGGCCCAAAAGTATGTCCGACGTCCGGGACGCGGACAGCTCCTCGGCTTTCATCAGGGCGTTCACCTTCAGCCGGCGGTACAACTCCGCGTCCTCCAGCAATCTGCAGACCCGGTCGGCAAAAATTTCTTCGTCCAGAGGGGTTAAAAATCCGTCCACCCCCTCCGCCACCATTTCGCTTACACCCTGCGCCCCCACCGCAACCGCGGGCAGGCCCGCCGCCTTGGCCTCCCCGATTACCAGCCCCTGGGTTTCGGTGAGTGAAGCGCTTACAAAAAGATCGCCAGCGGCGTAGCAATCCTTCACCCGGTCCGGCGGTACGGGGCCGGTAAAAATTACCCGCTCCCCCACCCCCAGTTCCCCCGCTAAAGCAGCCAGTTCCCTGCGCGCGGGTCCCCCGCCAACCAGCACCAGCCGCACGTCGTGCATCCGCTCCCCGATCCGCCGCAGCGCCCGGAGCAAGAACGCGATGTTTTTCTCCTTGCCTAAGCGCCCGACGTAAACCAGGACCGGTGCGTCCGGGGCGATCCCGTACCGCCGCCGGAAACCCTCCCGGTCACCCCCCCGGAAAACCGCCAGGTTGATGCCGGTGGGCAAAGTCGCCACCGGAACACGGACGCCGGCCCGCACCAGGTACTCCCGGATTATCCCCGTCGGTGCAAGTACCAGGTCGCATCGGTTGCAAAAGCCAACGGTGTACCGCCGGGTCACCGCACGCGCCTGTTTCTGCAGGAGCGGGAAGTAGTGCACGTATTCCTCGTAAAGGGTATGGTAGGTGAAAACGAGCGGCAGGCCCAAGCGCCGGGCCCAGCGCGCCCCGAGACTTCCTAAGAGAAACGGCGAGTGCACGTGGATCAGATCAAGTTCAAGCCGCTTTAACTCCCGCCCCAGCCGGGGGGAAACCGGAACGGCCAGCATAAAGTCGCGGTTCGTCGGCGCCGGCACCGCAAAAAACCGGTAAACCTGCTCCTCCGGTTCGCAGCGCGGATACCACGGCGCAAAAATGAAGAAGGAAACCCCTCTTTTCGCCAGTTCCGCCCGGAAGGTTTCCACCGAACGGACGACGCCGCTCACGTACGGCCGGTAACTGTCCAGGAAAACTCCCACCCGCAAGAAACCTGCAACCTCCTACTTATAAAATCGTCTGTTTTGAACTACCTTTGAGACAACCACTTTTTACCGCTTTCGCCGTCAACCTCGTATTCGTCTTATTCCTCCATATCCCCTCTTTATTCCCCAAAAAATAAACCGGGGAGCGTTTTTGCCCCCCGGAAGAGCCCCACCGGCATTACCACGGATGCGTCCCGATGATTACCTCTTTCCCCATTTTGTCCTTGATCTTCTTGGCCAGTTCCTCCGGATTGATCGGGCACTTCGCCGTCATACCGGCCTTGACGATACAGGTTCCTAGGTGAACCACGTCGAAGTCGCGTCCGATCGCCTTGCCGATATCGCTGATCAGCACTAACTTCGGCATCACCAGCCCGGGACAATCGCCGCAGTCGCCCATCGCCACGATGTCAATCGGCTCGTCCTTGTAGCGCTCAAACTCACCCACCCGTTCCTGCATCGCCTTGTAGCACTTCATGCACGAGACACAAAGGATATCCCTGATCTTTTTGCAGTTCAGGATCACCACGCGCGCCACGCTATCTCCCCCCGGCAAAAATTTTTAACATATGTATTATAACGAAAAAAACCCGGCGCGGCTACTACCTTCTACCCAAAATTCCGCAGCACTCCGTTCCAACCCCTTGTAGCGCCGCCCGGACCCCTGATACAATATGGTTTGTACACCAAAACCCGGCACCGGAGGTAACCATGCGACCTTTCATGCACGAAATGCGTCTCGCCAGCGTCCACCACCTGGGTGACCGGCTCCTCGCCCGGACGACCCAGTGCGGCACCGGCAGGGAGACGGCAGCGCAGCTCTGGATCGAACCGAAAACCCTCAAAATCCTCGGGGCAACCTGGGAGGTGCACCGCTTCGAAGGCGAGGACCTGCCCCCCGCCGTCGAAATCCCGGCCTTGCAGGGCGTCGTGGCCTATTTCGGGTGCGGCAAATCGCTGCAGGAGGCGCTGGCCGCCTACCCGCCCGTGGCCCTCACCCTCTTCCGCGAGACCGTCGGCGCCGTCATCCAGGCCGAGACCTTCCTGCTGGAGGAGCGTGGTTTTTCCTCCCTCGACGAGTATGCCGCCTACTGGGAGAAATTTTACACCGGTACCTGCCGCTATTACAGCAACCTGGACGCGATCGAACAAACCTGGGCCGCCTACGTAGCGGGCCGCCGGCCCGGCACCCACCTGTTCAACCGGTTCAAGACCCTGTCGCTCGACCGGGACCAGGGCGGCATGCTGTTGCGCGCTGCCATCAACGATTCGTTTCACGAGATGGCGTTCAGCCTCCACCTCGACCCGGCCGGCGAAACCGTGCGCGAAGCGGCCGGAGCAATCATCCGGGCCCCGGACCGGCTCTGCTTTGGCGCCGCAACCTTCATCGAGCGTCTCGAAGGGGTTCGCCTCCCCGGCCTGACGCGGGCGGAGACCGCGTCCCTTTTGGGGGAGGAGCAAGGCTGCGTCCACCTGATCGACCTGGCCGCGGAAGCCGTGACCCTCCTGCAGGCTGCGCGGGAGCGACGGAAGAAAAATGAATCCGCCTCTTGACACCCCGCGCGAAAACTGATAATTTTAGAACAAACCAAATACGACCTGGGCTCTTATCCAGAGCGGCGGAGGGACTGGCCCTATGAAGCCCGGCAACCAGCCGGTGGCCTAACGAGGCTCAGCCGGCCAGGTGCTAATTCCTGCAGGGAGAGCTATCCAACGTTCTCTTCTGACAGATAAGAGTGCTACGAACCAAATCGCAGCCTCTTCTTGTTGGAAGGGGCTGTAATTTTCTCTGCGAGCGGAGCGCCAGGGAAAGGGGAGGGAGAAGCAAATTGGCGGAGAAAACTTTCGCCGAAATCAACGCCAAAATCAGGGCCGGCAAGGCGGTGGTGGTAACCGCAGAGGAACTGGTCCAGTTCGTCGCCGAAAAGGGCGTGGGCCGGGCAGCGAAAGAGGTTGATGTCGTCACCACCGGAACCTTCGCCCCGATGTGCTCCTCGGGAGCCTTCTTCAACTTTGGACACAGTGCGCCGCGGATAAAGTTTCACCGGGTCTGGCTGAACAACGTGCCGGCCTACGCCGGCCTGGCTGCCGTTGACGCTTTCCTTGGCGCTACAGCCCTGCCGGAAGAGGATCCCTTAAACAAGAACCACCCCGGCGAGTTCCGTTACGGCGGCGGACATGTCATCGAGGACTTAGTAGCCGGGCGACCAGTCCGGCTCAAGGCGCTCGGCTACGGCACCGACTGCTACCCGCGCCGCGAAATTGAAACCGTAGTCACCCTTAACGACCTAAACGAGGCGGTGCTCTTCAACCCCCGCAACGCTTACCAGAACTATAACTGCGCGGTGAACCTCGGGCCGAAGACGCTTTATACCTATATGGGGGTGCTCAAACCCCGCCTGGGCAACGCCCACTATTCCACTTCGGGACAGTTGAGCCCGCTCTTGAAGGATCCGTACTTCCGCACCATCGGCGTGGGTACCCGCATCTTCCTCGGCGGCGGCACCGGTTACGTGGTCTGGAACGGGACGCAGCACTTCCCGGGCCTTCTGGCACTGCCGGAAGGGGCGCCGCCCGTCCCGGCAGGGGGTACCCTTGCCGTACTGGGCGACCTGAAGCAGATGAGTCCGCAATGGCTGCGGGGAACGAGCATGCTGGGCTACGGCGCCACCCTCAGCGTGGGCATCGGCATCCCCATCCCTGTCTTAAACGAGGAGGTTTGCTACTGGGCCTCCCGGCCGGACAGCGAGCTTTACGCGCCGGTGGTGGATTATGCCGAAGCCTACCCGAACCGCCGGCCCGGCAACTTAGGCTTCGTCAGCTACGCCGAACTCAAGTCGGGCCGAATAATCATCGAAGGAAAAGAAGTGCCGACCGCGCCGCTGTCGAGCTATGTTAAGGCGCGTGAAATCAGTAACATACTCAAACAGTGGATTTTAGAGGGAAAATTCCTGCTCGGCGAGCCGGTCCAGCTTCTGCCCGGCCCGGACGCCGGCATCACCCCCAAAACCCTCGAAATCCGGGATTCTGGAAGGAGGAACAGATAGATGGCGCCGAGCAAGGTGGTTTTGCGCTTCCCAGCAGCCATCGCCGATAAACCGATCATCTTTCACCTGGTCAAGGATTACGACCTGATGATCAACATCCTCAAAGCGAACATCAACCCGCACAAAGAGGGAACGATGGTCCTTGACGTGGTTGGCGAGAAAACCGAAGCGGGCCTTGATTTCCTGCGCCGGCAGGGCGTGGGCGTGCAACCCTTAACGGAAGATATCGTGCGCAATGAGGAGCGCTGCACCCATTGCGGGGCCTGTACCGCGATCTGCCCCACCGGAGCACTCTACTTGGAGCGGCCGGCGATGTTTGTCCGCTTCGACAGTGAGGCCTGCGTCGTCTGCCAGCTCTGCGTGCGGGCCTGTCCGATGCACGCGATGGAGGTCCGTTTTTAAGTTGGCGCGGCGCACCTACCGGGCGCTCTTCCAGGAAGACGACCTCGCCCATTTCGAGGTAAAAGTTAAAGAAACCGACCTCCACATAGGCGTGCGTGCGGACCGGTTTGACCCGGACCTGGTCTGGCTAGTGGAAAAAACAGTGAAAGAAGAACGGAAGCGGCTCGAGGCTTATATTGAAAAAGACCCGGTATTCCTGAAAACCCTCGTGCCGCACTGTCTTCTACCGAACGCCCCGGCGCTCGCCGCAGCGATGGCCGATGCCGCCGCCGCGGCGGGCGTCGGCCCGATGGCCGCGGTCGCCGGTGCGTTTGCGGACCTGGTGGGGCGGATCCTTGCCCGCTACTCCCGGGATGTGATCGTCGAAAACGGCGGTGACATCTACCTTAAATCCACCCGCAAGCGCCGGGTGGGCATCTTCGCCGGCGAATCGCCTCTCTCCAACCGGGTGGCGATAGAGATCCCGCCGGAGATGACGCCGCTCGGCGTCTGCACCTCTTCGGGAACGGTCGGCCACTCTTTAAGCCTCGGCCGGGCCGACGCCGCCGTAATCCTCGCCGCCTCTGCCACGCTGGCCGACGCGGTGGCCACCGCCACCGGCAACTTAGTGCAAACGGCCGCCGACATCGAAAAGGCGCTCGCCTTCGCCCGGAGCATCCCCGGCGTCACCGGCGCCATAGTCGTCACCGGCGAAAACCTGGGCGCCTGGGGGAAAGTCAAGCTCGTCCCGGCAGCGTTGCCGGTCACCTGAAAAACCTCTTTACGCCTCAGTTCTACCCTTGACCGGTTCCAGAACCTTGATCGGCTGCGATACCGTGCCGAACCGGGCAAAGTTCAGCAGCCTTGTCTTTAAAACCTCGCTTATCTCGTACCGTTTGGGCACCAGGATAACGCCCCGGCCGTCCGTTATCTCTTCGGCCAGCACCATCCCCGGCAGCAACTCGCCGAGACTGACGGTGCGGACAATGAAGCCCTCCTCCGCCTCTAAGCCCTCGGCTTCGAGCGCCCCCAGGACCGCCGGGTCGTACCAGTCTTCGTGGCTGCGCATTACCGCCACGGCCCCGGCAATCGTCTTCCCCGCCTGAACCAGCGCGTCGCAATCGAGAACCACCTTCAGAATCCGCGCGATTAAAGGAATCGCCTTTCCCCTGCGACCGTCAAGCGGAAAGCCCTCGCCGTTAAAGAGTTTGCACTGGTAGGCAATCGCCTCCGCAATCCCCTCGAGGCGCGGAATATTCTTCAGTAAATCCCGCGCCGCCTGCGGGTGGCTGTAAAAAACCTTTGCTTCTTCGTCGGAAAGCTGTTCCCCTTTATACCTTTTCTCCAGGATCGTCTGGGGAACGGTTACGTGACCGATCTGGGATAGCATGGCCGCCAATTCCACTTCCCACAGCCGTTCCACCTTCAGGCGAACCCCCAGTCGCCTGGCCAGATAGCGGAGGCGGGAGGCCTGGTTAAACGCAAACGGACTAACCACGGAGAGGATATCCATAAGGACCTTGATGCTGCCCTGGAGCGTCTTTTCCAGAAGCTCCCGTTCCGCGATCACGAGCCGGTACTGTTCCACCGCCGCCTCGAGCACCCGGTAGAAATCCTCGGGTGAGCAGGGCTTGGTGAGAAAGCGGAAGATGCTCCCTTCGTTGATCGCGTCGATCGCCGTCTGGAGCTCCGCGTATCCGGTGAGCATCACCCGGACCGTATCCGGAGCGAGCTGGCGGGCGATGGAGAGAAACTGGATCCCGTCCATCTGCGGCATCTTGAGGTCCGAAACCACAACCGCAAACGGTCCCTGGTCCTTAAGGGCGGCCACCCCCGCAGCGCCGTTTTCGGCCGTCATGATCTCGAAGTACGGCCGCAGGTTTCGCCTGAAGGCGGCAAGGATATGGGGGTCGTCGTCCACAAGGAGCACCTTATCCTTCATCGCGGAAACCCCTTTCCCTAACCTCCCGACCGATTTCCACCCACCGGGCCACCCTGTTGCTCACCCCGAGTAACTCCAGGTATTCGTGGTCAAGCACCGCCTCCTCCCCGTGGGCCAGACCATCCGCCACGTAGATGGCCGTCAGCAGGGTAAACCGGTTCCCCGCCCCTGCCGCCGGCCGGTGGTGAAAGGCCACCGCTTCCACGATCGAGTCGGCGAGGCCCCACAGCCCGAGCAGATAGGCCCCGACCTCGGCGTGCGAGGTTCCCCACAGCCGGTATTCGGCCGCCGCAGTGGTGCCGCCCTCTGGCTTAAAGAGTGCGGCCAACTGCTCCCGGTACGCCGGCACCCGCAACAACAGGAGTTTCCCGATATCGTGGAGGAGCCCCGCCGTTAAGGCCTCATCGGTCGCCTCGCGGGACCGCAGCTCGGTACGGGCGATCTCCCTGGCAAGGCTTCCCACCATCAGGCTGTGCCGCCACAAAGCCTCCAGCGAAAAACTCGTCCCGGCATCGGGTTTAAAAGCCTCGAATAACTGCAGGTAGAACACCAGCGGTCGCAGGTTGTTTATGCCGAGCAAAGCAACCGCCCAGCGGGGATCGGTAACCTGCTGGCGCAACCCGAAGAAGGCAGAGTTAACCAGTTGCAAAACCTTGGCGGTCATCGCCATATCCTGGGAGACGATCTTCCCCACCCGGTCAAGCGAAACCGCGGGCGACTCTAACTCCGCGATCAGCCTGCTATAGAGCGCCGGCAGGCTGGGCAGGGTCGTGATGCCGGCGGCCGCCTGCAGCAGGTCCTCGTTCTGGAACAGCTTCCGCAGCCGGCAGGCACGCTCAATCGTGTACCGCAGCGTCTCGGCATCACACGGCTTCGCCAAGAACTGATGGGCGCTTTTGGCAGCCCGCAACACCAACTCCTGGTCCGAGTGACCCGACAGCATTATCCGGACCACCTGGGGGTAAAGCTCCCTTACCTTTGTTAGCAGCGTAGCGCCGTCCATCCCGGGCATCCGCATATCGGCCACGATTACGTCAACGGGCTGCGCCTTCATCACCGCCAGCGCCTCTTCGCCGCTGGTAGCAAAGAGCATCTCCCACTGCGCCCGCATCTCCCGGAGCATGCGCCGGAGCCCTTGGATCACATTCGGATCGTCGTCCACAAAAAGGATCGTTCGCTCCACGCCCCTCACTCCCGTCTATTATTTTCCGGCGGGTTGACGGGCAGCC
>JASEJH010000129.1 GCA_030016455.1 Thermoanaerobacteraceae bacterium | reverse complement strand
TCACCGTACTGCCCGGGCGGCAGCACCTCGCCGGCCGCCGGGTCGATGACTTCGGGGATGAAGTGGTCTTCACAGATGTGCAGGCCGTCCTTGTTCAGGCACTCGCTGGCTACCCCCGGCCCGATCACCTCGCTGAGGCCGTAAATGTCAATGGCGTCGATCTTCAGCTTGTCCTCAATTTCCCGCCGCATGTTGTCCGACCAGGGCTCGGCGCCGAAGAGGCCGGCACGGAGTTTCAAGGTTTCGCGCGGGATGCCGCTCTCACGAAGCACCTCGGCGATGTAAAGGGCATAGGACGGGGTGCAGCAAAGCACCGTAGTGCCGAAGTCCTGCATCAGCATGATCTGGCGCTTGGTGTTTCCGCCGGAAATCGGTATCACTGCAGCGCCGGTCCGCTCGGCGCCGTAGTGGAGGCCGAGACCGCCGGTGAAGAGGCCGTAACCGTATGCAACCTGCACCACGTCGTCAGGGGTGGTGTTGACCATACCTAATGTCCGCGCCATAACCTCAGACCAGGTGTCAATATCCCGGCGGGTGTAGCCCACCACAGTCGGCTTACCGGTGGTTCCCGAGGAGGCGTGTACCCGGACGATTTCCCGGAGCGGCACGGCAAAAAGCCCGAAGGGGTAGTTGTTGCGCAGGTCGTCCTTGAGGGTAAACGGCAGGCGGACCAGGTCGTCGAGCGACTTGATGTCGCCGGGTTCAAGCCCGGCTTCCTGGAATTTCGCCCGGTAGTAGGGCACCCTTGTGTAGGCCCGGTGCACGGTTTCCTTGAGGCGCTGGAGTTGCAGTTCCCGCAGCTTCTCGCGGGGCATGCGTTCGACTTCCGGATTCCACATGGCGAAACCTCCTTCACGGTCCTTGACGGTCGGTCAGAATTCTCAGAATCCTGACTTCAAAAAAGGGTTCTTGAACATTTGAATGGATGGTAACTGATTCAATGTAACTGCTGTTATTCCGGCTTCCGGATGCCGGTTCTCACTTCTGACGCAGACGCGGCTGTTTTGAAGCCGCGATTTCAAATCCGCGGGCAAAGGCCCGCCGGTTAAGTTCCAGAAAACGCGCGGGAACCACGGCGCGAAGCGCTTCCTCCCAAACGCTCCTGGGGAAAGGCAGCCGGTGCGCCAGGGCCCCGAGCAGCACCACGTTGGCCGTGCGGGTGTCACCGCAGCCTTCGGCCTCGGCCAGGGCGTTAATCACGAGCAGCGGGAAGCGGGCGCCGATCTGTTCCACCACGTCTGCCGGGTAGGTTGCCTTTCCCAACAGCACCGGGAGCGGCTCGATGACCTGGTCGTTTAGAATCACGGTGCCTCCGGGCCTCAAGAACTTCAGGTTGCGCAGGCCCTCTAATTTTTCAAAGGCCAGCAGGAAGTCCGCCCCGCCGGAGTCAATCACCGGCGCGAAAACCTTCGGGCCGAAGCGCACATGGGTCACGACGCTCCCGCCGCGCTGGGCCATTCCGTGGATTTCCGAGGTCTTGACGTCCATCCCGCCCAGAATCGCCGCCTGGGCCGCAAGCTTGCCGGCCAGGATGATCCCCTGGCCGCCCACGCCGGCTATCAGAATACCGGTTACGTCACGCATCCGACCCACCTGCCTTTCCGATCGCGCCGTGGCGGCAGACCTGGGTGCAGAGACCGCAGCCGACGCAGAGGTGGGGGTTGATTTCAATGCGCTTGTCCGGCAGGGAAAGCGCCGGGCAGCCGAGCCCCAGGCACAGTTTGCAGCCCTTGCAGGCCCCGGGATCGGTGGGTACGGGGTTGGGGGCAGGGCGGGCAAGCAGAACGCACGGCCGGCTGGCGACGACCACCGCCGGCGCGGGCGCTTTCAGGGCCCGGGAGATCGCCCTCCGGGTTGCGGCGAGGTCCGCCGGGTCCACCACTGATACCCGTGAGACACCAATAGCGCGGGCTAATTTGACAAAGTCCAGGGCCCTGGTGGGTTCGCGCCGCGCAGTCCAGCCGGTGCCGGGATGGTCCTGGTGTCCGGTCATCGCCGTAGTCCGGTTGTCGGCGATGATCACGGTGCTCACCCCCCGGTTGTAAACGATGTCTATGAGGCCGGTGATGCCCGAGTGGACAAAGGTGGAGTCGCCGATCACCGCCACGGTTTTTGCGGCGCTTTCCGGGTCGGCCTTGGCCATACCGTGGGCCATGCCGACGCCGGCACCCATGCAGATGCAGGTGTCCATGGCGGAAAGCGGCGGCAGGCCGCCGAGGGTGTAGCAGCCGATGTCGCCCATCACGTTGAGCTTCAGTTTATTTAAAACGTAGAAAAGCCCCCGGTGCGGGCACCCGGGACAGAGCACCGGCGGGCGCAGCGGCAGGGGCTGGTCTTCCGGTTCCGTCGGAAAAGCGGTTCCGTGCTCGCGGGCGACTGCCGCGACGGACGGGTCCTGCTGGAGGGCGCGCGCGATTACCGCGGGCGTCAGTTCCCCCGTGCGGGGAATCAGGTCCTTTCCCCGCACCGCGATCCCGGCGGCGGCCACCTGCTCTTCCAGGAACGGCTCGAGTTCCTCGACGACGAAAAGGTTTTCCACCCGTCCGGCGAAGGTCCTGACTAGACCGGCAGGGAAGGGGTGGCTCAAGCCGAGTTTCAGCACCGAGGCCCAGGGAAAAACCTCCTTGACGTAACAGTAGCTGATGCCGCTGGTGATGATGCCCACGCGTCGGTCGCCTTCGTCCACGCGGTTGACCGGAGTTTGTTCGGCGAGCGCCCGGAGCTTTTCGCGCCGATCCTCGAGGGCGCGGTGGCGGTTGCGGGCGTTGGCGGGAACCATCACGTATTTTGCGAAGTCCTTTTGGTACGGTCTCTTTAACGGTGTGACCGGTTCTTCCTCGCGGACCAGGCTTTTGGAGTGCGCCACCCTGGTGCTCGTCCGCAGCATCACCGGAATGTCGAAGGCTTCGCTGACCTCGAAGGCGATTCGGAGAAAGTCCTTTGCTTCCCGGCTGTCGGCCGGTTCGAAAAGCGGGATCTGCGCAAAGCGGGCGTAGAAGCGGTTATCCTGCTCGTTTTGGGAGCTGTGCATCCCAGGATCGTCGGCCGAAACCAGCACCAGGCCGGCATTGACCCCGGTGTACGCGAGGGTAACCAGCGGGTCGGCGGCGACATTCACGCCCACATGCTTCATCACCACCAGCGTGCGCGCGCCGCCCAGAGAAGCGCCGATGCCCACCTCGAGGGCGACCTTTTCGTTCGGTGCCCATTCCACGTAAATCTCCGGGTAGTGGCGGGCGATGTTCTCCAGGATCTCCGTGCTCGGCGTGCCGGGGTAGGCGGTCGCCACCTTGACGCCGGCCTCCCAAGCCCCCCGCGCGATGGCTTCGTTTCCGCTCAACAGTTTCATTTTCCTGCCTCCTTACGGCGGTCGAGAACTCGCCGCGCCTTGCCGGCGGTCCGCTCAAGGGAGCCGAATTCAAGCAGTTTTACGCGCGGCGTCAGCGAAAGCACCGCCTGAAGCCGGTTTTTGACCGTTTCCTCCAGTGCGGCAAGGTCCTGGAAGCGGTCGGTGAAACCTTCCTGCGCGAGTTCCACCTGCACCTCAAACTCGTCCAGGTAGCCCTTTTTGTCCACGATGATCAGGTAATGCGGCGCCAGGCCGGGAATGGCGGTCAGGACCTCCTCGACCTGCGAGGGGAAAACGTTGACACCGCGGATGATCAGCATGTCATCGGTCCGGCCGGTCACCTTTTCCATCCGCACCGTGGTACGGCCGCAGGGGCAGGGCTCCGGAATCAGGCGGGAAAGGTCCCGGGTCCGGTAGCGGATCACTGGGAAGGCTTCTTTGGTCAGCGTGGTGAAGACCAGTTCCCCTCTTTCGCCGGGCGGCAGCGGGGTGCCGGTTTCCGGGTCAATGACCTCGACCAGGAAGTGGTCCTCGCTGACGTGCAGCCCTGCCTTTGCCCGGCATTCTCCGGCCACCCCCGGGCCGATCACCTCGCTCAGTCCATAGTTGTCGAAGGCCTCGATACCCCAGGCCCTTTCAATTTCCGACCGCATTCCCTCCGTCCAGGGCTCGGCGCCGAAAAGCCCCTTGCGGACGCTCAGCGAGCGGGGATCGACCCCCATTCCGCGGGCTACTTCGGCGATGTAAAGGGCGTAAGACGGGGTACCCACGATCACCGTGGTGCCGAAGTCCCGCATCAACTGGATGTGCCTTTCCGTGTTGCCGGCCGCGGCCGGGACAACTGTGACCCCCGCCCTTTCAAGCCCGTAATGCAGCCCGAACCCCCCGGTGAAGAGCCCGTAGGAAAAGCAAACCTGGGCCACGTCGCCCCGCTTCACCCCGGCCTGGGTGACAATCCGGGCGATCAGCTCCGCCCAGGTGCGCAGGTCTTTTTTCGTGTAGCCGACGACGGTCGGTTTGCCGGTGGTTCCGGAGGAGGCGTGGATGCGGACGACCCGGTCCAGGGGAACCGCGAAGAGGCCGAAAGGGTAGTTCGTCCGGATATCCTCCTTGGTGGTGAAGGGCAGGCGGGCCAGGTCGGCCAGCGACCTGAGGTCCTCTGGTTTCATTCCGGCGGCTTCCAGGCGCCGGCGGTAATACGGCACTTTCCGGTAAACCCGCGACAGCTGTTTCTGCAGGCGCTCGAGTTGCAACGCTTCCAGTTCCCTGCGGGGAAGCGTTTCGTGTTTTCTATCCCAGATAATCGGTATCATCTCCAGATGGCTCTATTGGCAGGAAGAAGCAAGTTCACTAACGAGTTGGCTCAATTATACCATAAAAGCCTTGTACCGCATATAGCCCTTCCTCCCGGCCAGAATGCCCTCTTGGGCATTGCCCCAAAAGAGATCAAGTTTCCACCGTGGTTTGTAAGAGTGCCTTTAGCTCAAAAATAAAGAATTTGAGCCGATGAAAATTTTAAAGAGCCGTTTTTTGTCTGGCGATTGGGTCGCCGCATAATCTGAATCAGAGGTGTGGAAAAATGCCCGCGGCTAAGAAGGTTGTGGGTAAAACCGTTCCCCAGAAGGAGCCGGCGCCGGAGAAAGACGTCACCCTTTACGCCCAGTTCGTAGGTGAGGAAAAGATCGAGGAACTGCTGCGGCTTGGGGAAGAACTGCGGGGCGTGAAGCTCCAACAGGTGAATTCGGCCCGGGTCGGCGGCGGTGTGGCGGAGATGCTGCAATCGGTCGTGCCCTTAGAGCGGGCGCTCGGTCTCGACGTGAGCTGGAAGGTGATCACCGGCACCCACGAATTTTTCGCCTTCACCAAAACGCTGCACAACTTTTTACAGGGCCATATGGGGGCGCTTGATATCCTGGGCTCCAAGGTTTACTGGGACACAAACC
>JASEJH010000128.1:4521-5369 GCA_030016455.1 Thermoanaerobacteraceae bacterium | reverse complement strand
TTGTCATCAACCATCTTCGCGGCCGGGTACAGGATACCCAGTTTTTATGCGCGGCATTATTCTTTTATACCCGGGTTGTTATTGACATCGCCTGATGTATTTGTACCGCTGAAAGAATAGGGTGAAACGCAGGAAGATCCACTGGATCGGCGATTTGGAATGAGGAGGACGCGATTAAGGTGTGGTAAGATTATAATGTTGAACGTCGAAGAATGTTGGGAAGGTGGCTGATAGGTTGAACTTGGACGAGTTTTTAGACCGTGAGTTGGCTGTTGAGCGGAGGGAGCTTTTGGAGAAGCGGCGGCAGGCTTCTACTCATATCAGCAGGTTGGAAAGGGCGTTGCGCGAGGGCAACTTGGAGCAGGCGGAGCGCGCCATCGGCTTCCTGGAAGCGGCGTGCGGCAAGCAGCAGGAAACCCTGGCCCGCCTCAAAGAAAAGCTGCCGTCCTTCGATGTGCCGGCCTACCTGCGGCAGGAGTTTGAAGCGGAGTTCCTGTCCGCTTGCCGCAGCCAGGATCTCCCGGTCACCGGCAGTTTTCCCGGCTACGAGGTCTTCCCGTTCCGGATCCGCGTCCAGCCGGAGAAGCGCTTCGTTGAGGTGAACGAGCGGGTGGTGCGCCTTTTGCGCCCCAGGGTGTTGGCGGCATACCTGAAGGAGCAGAAAAACCGGCTTTATAAGGAAAACTTCGATCCCGTGCGTTTTCTCGACGCCCTCGCTTCCATTTACGATACGATCCTATCGGTGCGGCAGGCGACCCACGGGGTTAAGATCCAACCGGGGCTGGAAGTCTCCCTTCTCGACGTATACGAGCGTTTAACGCCGCTGCCGGCGCAGCGCCGCCAGTACC
>JASEJH010000128.1:0-4511 GCA_030016455.1 Thermoanaerobacteraceae bacterium | reverse complement strand
GGCTGATAGTTTTACCGCTTCCGACGGCCGCCGCCTGGAATTAGGGGCGGTCCGGCCGCGCAGCCGGGCCGTCGTGGTTTATGACGCGCACGGGCGCGATTTTCGCTTCGGCAGCCTGCGGTTTGTGAAGGAGGGTGAGGGATAGTGGGCCCTTCTCTTGTAGAGTTTCTGACCAGAGAATACCTGGAGGGGTACATCAAGGCGGGCGGCAGCAAGATAAAATTGGTGATGGATGACGACGGGGAAGGGGTAACCCGGCTCCTCCAGGCGCTTTGTGACGCGGCGGCGGCGCGCGGCTACTTGGTAGGCTATCTCCATGCTGCAGCGGTAGCGAAGATAAATCTTTTTAGCAACGTTTACCAAGCGGTGGTGCTGGACCTGCCGGCACTGGTTGCGGATTACTGCCGCCGGGTGGTGAAGGCTTGCGGCTACGAGGCGGGCGAGGTTCCGGCGGAGACAGACTTTGTAGCCTGGGCCTGCGAAAGGGACGGGCGTGTACCCGAGGTGTTGCGCCGCACAGTTCAGGAGCGGCTTGAGCGCGACCTTTTCCGCAACCGTTTCATTAACCGCAGTTTTGCCACCGTAATCTTACAGCTTGCGGCGGACCTCCTCGGGGCAAGGGATAAAAAGCTGGCCGGTGCGGATAAAGAAATCCTTTACGCCTGGCTCCGCGGTGAAGAGGTGCTCCTGCGCGACATCCGGCGCTTCCACGTTTTTACGCGGGTTGACCGGTATAATGCGCGCCTAATGCTCCGGTCGCTGGTGGAACTTGCGCGCCTCGGAGGGCGGACGGGTTTGTTTGTAGCGGTGGACGGGTTAGAGGTGCTGCTGGCAAAAAAAGAAACCGGCCGGCCGCTCTACAGCAAGGCAGCCCGCGATGAGTTTTACGAGAGTGTGCGCCAGTTGATTGACGGGATTGACGCCCTTTCCTTTTTAATGATTATGTTAGGCTTCCGGCGGGAGTTGGCCGAGGACGAATACAAGGGGCTCCACTCTTATGAAGCCCTGTGGCTCCGGATTCAACACGAGGTGGCGGGAAGCAGGGTCAACTTCTTCCGGGATTTTCTGGACCTGGATGCGGTGGCGACGGCAGCCGGTTAAAGTAAGAAGTAAGGCCTGCTCCTACCTCTTTTAACGAAAGGTGGACCTTGGAAAAATGCGTGACTTCGAATCGGTAAGGATAATTGAGACGCTACGCTCCGGTGTTTCTTCACGGCACCTCTCGGCGCTCTTCTCTTACGGGCGGGAATCCCTGCTCGAAATGGTGCAGAGCGACCTTGACGGCTTGGCGGCCCGGGGCGGCTCCCGCGCGGTTGTTTTGCGGGGCGATTACGGTGAAGGGAAGACCCACTTCCTCAATACGGTCTTCAACCTGGCCCAGCAGCGGAACTTCGCCGTCAGCTTTGTGGTGCTGAGCAAAGAGACGCCTTTCCACCGTCTCGACCGGGTCTATCCCAAGGTCGCCTGCGAGACCTACCTGCCGGGTGAAAACGAAGCGGGTTTGGAAGCGCTGCTGCGCGATATCCGCCCCGACAGCAAAGTGGCTGCGGAACTGCTTGCTTTCGCGCAGGATGAGCTCCACCCGAAGATTGCCTGCGTCCTCGGGAACTACTTTCAGGCTCCGGAATCCTACCACGTGCACCTCCTTTACCGGGATCTTGTGGGGGACTGGCTGCCGCTGCCCGAGCTGAAATCGCTCCACCGGTTCAATTTCGGCCGGCCTGTTAAAATCGAAAAATTCACGCCACGGCTCCACGTGTGGGATTATTTCCGGTTGCTGGCGCACCTCATCCGCGTGCGCGGCTTCGCCGGTTGGGTAATTCTTTTCGACGAGTTTGAACTTGTCGGCACGCTCGGCGTCACGGCGCGCGGCGAGGCTTACTGGAATCTGGGCCGCTTTCTTTTCCCTGGTGAAGGCGCCGGCCTTGAGGCAACCTACACCATTTTCAGCACCTTTTCCGGTTTTTGGTCGGTCAGGCTTCTCGCCGAGCGGCGTCCAGACATCGAAGAGGTTCCGGCACGGCTCCTCGCGAAGGGCGAACCCCGGAAAGCGGAAACGGTGCGGCGGGTTTTGAATACGCTTTTACAGGAGCCGGTCAACCTCGAATCGCTTACGACTGCGGAAATCCGGCGGATGCTCGAGAAGGTGGCGGAGCTCCACGCTCGTGCCTACGGGTGGGAACCCGCGGTTGACCTCGACAAGCTGCTGACGGTCACGAAGCATGCACGCCTGCGCACCAAAATCCGCTACACACTGGAGTATCTCGACCTGAAATACCTCTACCGGGAAGAGCCCGAGGTCCGGACGGGAACCCTTGCTGAGGTCTCCCTGGACGAGGTAGCGGCCGGAGAGGAATGATTTCAATGGCGCAGTTAACGTGGCGGATGACCGCCGGTGCCATTTTTTCAGAAGGGCTGAACCATCGCCTTATTTACCGGCCATCCTGAATATTTCCAAAAGCTCACGGTCGGAGAGTTCGGTGAGCCACTGCTCCCCGGCGGAAACAGTCATTTCCGCGAGCTCCTTTTTGGCGCTGAGCATCTCGTCAATTTTCTCTTCGAAGGTGCCGAGGGTGATCAGCCGGTAGACGATAACCTTTTTAGTCTGGCCGATCCTGTAGGTCCTGTCCGTCGCCTGGGCTTCCACGGCAGGGTTCCACCACAGATCATAGTGAATCACGTTGGTGGCTGCGGTGAGATTCAAACCGGTACCGCCCGCCTTTAAGGAAACAACCAGCACGGGATGGCGGCCGCCGCCCTGGAAGTCTTCGACCAGCTTATCTCGCTTTGTCCTCGGAAGGCCGCCGTGGAAAAAGAGGACGTCCTCCTTGAGTTCCCGGCTGATCATCTCTACCAGCAACTCCCCCATTTCCCTGTACTGGGTGAAGACCAGCACCTTTTCTTTAGCCAGGATGATCTTTTCGATGAGCTCCACGGTTTTCTCCGCCTTACCGGAAAGCTCCTTGGCGGCGCTCCCTTTCTTGGTGTAGTGGGCGGGGTGGTTGCAGATCTGCTTGAGGGAAGTAATCAGCTTGAAAATCAGGCCCTTTCTTTTTATCCCTTCGCTCTCCTGGATCTCTCGCATGGCGGTGTCCACCACCTGCTGGTAGATGGCGGCCTGCTCTTTGGTAAGGCGGCAGTACTCATTGGTAATGAGCTTGTCGGGCAGGTCTTTGATGATGGACCGGTCGGTCTTCAACCTTCTCAGAATAAAAGGGGCGGTGGCCTTTTTCAGCCTGTTTATTCTGTCCTGGTCGCGGTATTTTTCTATGGGCACGGCGAAGCGGCGGGTGAAGTCCGGAAGACTTCCAAAATACCCCCGGTTGATGAAGTCAAAGATGCTCCACAGCTCGGTGAGCCGGTTTTCTACGGGTGTTCCGCTCAGGGCCAGGCGAACCTTCGCCGGCAGCGACTTTACGGCCTTCGTCTGCTCGCTGTTAGGGTTTTTGATGTTCTGTGCTTCGTCAATAACCACCAGGCTCCACTCTTTGCTTTTGAATTTGCCGAGATCCCGGCGCAAAACACCGTAGGTGGTGATTACGATGTCGGTGCCGGAGGTGTACAGCCGGCGCTCTGCGCCATGGTAAACGGCGACGCTTAAGGAGGGGGCGAAACGGACGCACTCCTTCATCCAGTTGCCCGCCAGGGTCGTGGGGCAGATGACCAGCGCCGGGGAGCCGAGCCGTTTCTCTTCTTTGAGCTTTAAAATCAGCGCGAGCACCTGGATGGTTTTGCCCAGCCCCATATCGTCGGCTAGGCAGCAACCGAGACCCCTGATGGTGTTTGTGTAGAGCCACTGGTAGCCCCTTTTCTGGTACGGCCGCAGGTTCGCCTTCAGGCCCTCCGGCACCGCCGGGCGTAAAGCGCCGCCGGTCAACCCGTCCAGCACCCTTTTAAGGGCCTCGTCGGGGTTAAAGGCCGTCTCTTGTAGTTCGCCGGTCAGCGAAGCCCGCAGCAGTTCCATGGAAGAAGGCCTGGGCAGGGGTTTGTTGAGCTGCTGGAGAATGCTTTTTACTTCTTCGGGCTTGAGCAGCAGGTACTGGTCCTTGAACCTGACCAGACCGGTAGCGGAACCGGCCAGTGCGACAAACTCCTCTTTGGTCAGGGTGGTTTCGCCCAGGGCCACTTCCCAGGAAAAATTCAGGACTTTCTCTAAGCTAAGGTAGGAGACCTGGTTGCCGTTGTATGCCGCTTTGATGGCCACCCTTGCCGTAGCGAGTCTTTTCAGTTCCTTCGGGACGACCACGCTTATTCCTAAAAAATTTAGTATTTCCTGCCCCCGGCTCAAAAAATCGGCCATTTCCAAGGGTTCTATGAGCAGAGGGTTTTTCCCTTTGCTGTTCAAAACATCTTTCAGCCCCGGGAGGTATTCGGCGGCCAGGGTAATCTGCCTAGCCACTTCACTGCGGACCTCTTCCGCCGGGCGGGAAAATATCTCCCCGGCGCGGCCGAAGATCCGAGCCAGCGGTAAAGGGGGCGTCAGCGGGTCGTTTTTGTTCTCCACCTCTACC
>JASEJH010000127.1 GCA_030016455.1 Thermoanaerobacteraceae bacterium | reverse complement strand
CGCGCAGCGAATTCCTCCTTAAACCTTCTGGCTCCTGGCTTCTGGCTTCTGGCTTCTGACTCCTGACCCTGAACCCTTACTCCTAAAGAAGTAGCGCCAATAGCGCCTTCTGGACGTGCAGCCGGTTTTCGGCCTCGTCCCAAACCCGGCTGGCCGGCCCGTCAATGATCTCGTCGGTAACCTCCTCGCCCCGGTGGGCAGGCAGGCAGTGCAGGAAAACGAAATCCGGCCGCGCGTGACTCACCAGGGCGCTGTTCACCTGGTAGGGCCGGAAAACCCGCACCCGGTCCCCGTGCTCCGCCTCCTTGCCCATGCTCGCCCAGACGTCCGTCACCACGACGTCGGCCTCGCGCACCGCCGCCACCGGGTCCTGCACCACCTCCACCCGGCTCCTTTCGGCCGCGCGCACCGCCGCCGCAACGATCTCCGGGTGCGGGGCGTAACCCGGCGGCGTGGCCACCACGATATCCATCCCCACCCGGGGGCATGCCAGAAGGAGCGAGTGGCAGACATTGTTCCCGTCTCCGACGTAGGCGAGCTTCAGCCCCTCGAACCGCCCCTTCGCCTCCCAAACTGTCATCAGGTCCGCCAGGATCTGGCAGGGGTGTTCCCAGTCGGTCAGGCCGTTGATCACCGGGACCGTCGCCGCCGCAGCCAGTTCCTCCACATCCCGCTGGCTGAAAGTCCGGATCATGATGGCATCCACGTAGCGGGAAAGCACCCGCGCCGTATCGCCGATCGTTTCCCCCCGGCCGAGCTGCAAGTCCTGGGCGCTCAGGAAAAGGGCGTAACCGCCGAGGTGGTACATCGCCACCTCGAAAGAAACCCTGGTCCGGGTCGAGGGTTTCTGGAAGATCATCGCCAGGGTTTTCCCGTCGCAGAAGGTGTGGCTTTCCCCCCTCCTGACCCCTTCCTTCAGCTCCACCGCGAACTGGATGATCGCCTTTATTTCCTCTCCCGTGACGTCGTGGATGGAAAGGAAATCTCGCCCGTGAAAACGCTTCCGCAACGAGGCGAACATATTAGACCTCCTTAGCCTAAGTTAGTCCAACCGCCGCTTAATTCTTCCCCTGCCCGGGCCCGGGTCAGGAAACCGCCCGCAGGGCCTCCTCTAAAATCCCGACGGCGGCGTCCGCATCCTGCCGGGTGATGTTGAGCGGCGGCACAAACCGCAAGGTGTCGTCCTTAACGGCGTTGACCAGCAGCCCCCGCTCCTGGCAGGCGGCCACGGCGGCCTTCGCTTCAACCGTCACCACCGCCCCGAGCATCAACCCCAGGCCCCGCACCTCCCGGATCAGGCCCGTTCGCGCGCCAAGCTCTTCCAGCCGCTCCTTGAAGTAGGCTCCCACCGCCGCAGCGTTTTCAACCAGCCCCTCTTCAACCAGCGCCGTGACTGCTGCCAGGGCCGCGGCAGCCGCCAGCGGGTTCCCGCCGAAAGTCGCGGCATGGTCTCCGGGGCCGAAACCGGACGCCGCCTCCCCCGTTGCGAGCAGCGCCCCGATGGGGAAGCCGCCGCCCAGGGCCTTGGCCAGACAGGTCAGGTCGGCCGTTACCCCGTAGTGCTCCTGCGCCAAGAAACGGCCGGTTCTCCCCAGCCCGCACTGGATCTCGTCGAAAATCAAAAGCGCACCCCGCTCCCGGGTGATTCGCCGCGCCGCCTGCAGGAACTCCGGCGCGGCCGGATAAATACCGCCCTCGCCCTGCACCGGTTCGAGCAGGACCGCCGCAGTTGTCTCGTTCACCGCTTCGTCGAGCGCCGCCACTTCGTTGAAGGGAACGTACCGGAAACCCGGCACCAGCGGCTCGAATCCCTGGTGGTACTTGGGCTGGCCGGTGGCGGTAATCGCCCCGTAGGTCCGGCCGTGAAACGAATTCACCGCCGCCACGATTTCGAAGCGCTGAGCCCCCCACTTCTTTTTCGCGTATTTCCGGGCCAGCTTGAGCGCCGCCTCCACCGCCTCCGCCCCGCTGTTGCAGAAAAAGACCCGGTCAAAAGGCGTCCGCCGTACCAGCCGCTCGGCCAGGGCCGTCTGCGGCACGCTGTAGTAAAGGTTGGAGCAGTGCATCAGCACGCCGGCCTGCTCCCGGATGGCCGCCACCACCCGCGGGTGGCAGTGGCCGAGGGAGTTCACCGCCAGACCCGCCACGAAATCCAGGTACTCTTTCCCCGCCGCGTCCCACACCCGTACTCCCTGACCCCTTACCAGCACCAGCGGCAGGCGCGCATAGGTCTTTATGATATACTTCTCGGCCAGCGCGATAATTTCCGTTGCAGCCAAACCCGTAAGATTTTCCGCCTTCATCTTTCATCCTTCATCCTTTCAAGGAATTACCATCGTCCCGGCCCCCTCGTCGGTGAACACCTCTAACAGGATCACGTGCGGTATCCGGCCGTCAAGGATATGGGCGGTCTTCACCCCGCCGTCCAGGGCGGCGACGCAACACTCTAACTTCGGAATCATGCCCCCGGAAATCTTGCCGGAGGCGATCAGCGCCGGAACCTCTTCCCGCCTCAGGACCGAAATCACCGAGTTTTTGTCCCCCGGCTCGGTCATTATACCCTCCACGTCCGTAAGGATAATGAGCTTATCCGCCCCCAGGGCCTCCGCGATCTTGCCGGCCACGGTATCGGCGTTGATGTTGTAGCCTTCACCTTCCGCGCCCAGCCCGATCGGGGCCACCACCGGGATGTAACCCTGCCTGATCACGCTGAAAAGAAGCTCCGGGTTGATGCTGACCACCTGGCCCACGTAACCGATGTCCTGCTCCACCGTGGTACCGTCGGCAAGGCGGACGAGGCCCGGTTTCTTCACGGCGGCAATCAGGTTGGCGTCCTTCCCGCAAAGGCCTACCGCTTTCCCGCCGAGCCTGTTAATCAGCGCGGCGATTTCTTTATTCAAACGGCCGAGCACCATCTCGACGACCTCCATCGTCTCGGCATCGGTGACCCGGAGGCCGTTGACGAAAGACGTTTCCCGGCCCAGCCGTTTGAGCATCTCCGATATGCCCGGCCCGCCGCCGTGGACCACCACCGGGTGCATCCCGACGTATTTCATCAGCACCAGGTCCGTCATCACCGCCTGCTTCAGCTCGCAGTTAAGCATGGCGTGCCCGCCGTATTTGACCACGATGATCTTGCCCCAAAACTTCTTGATGTAAGGCAGGGCCTCCACCAGGATGCCCGCCTTCTCAAGCGCCGTCAGCACCATCGCTTCTCCCCTCACGTCCGGTAACTCGCATTAATCCGCACGTAATCATAAGTCAGGTCGCACCCCCAGGCCACGGCCGCACCTTCGCCTTCCTTGAAATTGACGGTGATTACCACCGGGTCCCGTTCCAGCTCCGCCGAGGCCCGTTCCTCGTAGAAGGCAAGCCCCGCGCCGTCTGCCGCCACCTGTTCCGCGCCCAGGAAAATGTCCACCTTCCCCGGGTCAAAGACTGCGCCTGAGTACCCGGCGGCGCACAGGATGCGCCCCCAGTTCGCGTCACGGCCGAAAACCGCCGCCTTCACCAGGTTGGAAGCGGCAATCGCCCGCGCCGCCAGCCGGGCGTCGGCGTCGGACCGCGCCCCTTTTACCCGCACCTCGATTAAGCACGTAGCCCCTTCGCCGTCCCGCGCCACCTTCTTCGCCAATTCTGCAGCCACGGCGGTGAGTGCCTGTACAAACGCCGCGTAATCCGGCCCGTCGGCGTTGATTTCCGGGTTTTGCGCCCGGCCGTTGGCCAGCACCACCACCATGTCGTTGGTGCTGGTATCACCGTCCACGGTAATCATGTTGAAGGAAGCGTCTACCGCCTCTTTCAGCGCCCGGCGCAAGAGCTCCGGCTTGATTGCGACGTCAGTGGTTAGAAAAGCCAGCATCGTCGCCATGTTCGGGTGAATCATCCCCGAACCCTTGGCCATCCCCCCGATGGTGCATGTGCTTCCGCCGAGGGAGAACCGGACTGCCGCTTCTTTCACCACCGTATCCGTGGTCAGGATCGCCTCTGCCGCCGCCAGGTGTCCCCCGGCGTCAAGCGCCGCAGCCGCAGCGGGCAGGGCGGCCTCGATCTTCTCCAGGGGCAGGCGCTGGCCGATGACCCCCGTAGAGCTTACCAGAACCAGCTCCTCGGGCAGGTTCAGGGCCTGCGCCGCCGCCCGTCCCATCGCCAGGGCGTCGGCATACCCCTCCGGGCCGTTGCAGGCGTTAGCGTTGCCGCTGTTGACCACCACCGCCTGCGCGACGCCTTTTTCCAGCCGCGCGGCGGTCACCAGGAGCGGCGCCGCCTTGACCCGGTTCGTCGTGAAAACCCCGGCCGCCGCCGCCAGCACCGTACTAAAAAGCAGCGCCAGGTCCTTCTTCGTTTTCTTGATCCCGGCCGCTACGCCGCTCGCCAGGAAACCCCCGGGAGCGGTTACGCCCCCTTCGACCCACTGCATGAAACGCCTTCCCTCCAAAACGGTTCGAAGTTAAACAGTTCGAGGTTCGAAGTTAACAAAGCAGAATCGAGGATTCAGAAGAATAATTGAATATTCCCTTCCTCTGGATTCTGGATTCTGGATTCTGGATTCTGGCTTCTGACTCCTGACCCGTACCCGGAAGCTACGGATAAACCCCCGCAAAATCGAGCCCGGTCGTTTCCGGGAGGCCGAACATTAAATTCATATTCTGCACCGCCTGTCCCGAAGCCCCCTTGACCAGGTTGTCAATCGCCGCGAGCAGCACCGCCCGCCCCGTGCGCGGGTCGGCCACCGCGCCCAGGTGCGCGCAGTTCGACCCGGTCACGCTCTTCGTCTGGGGCAGCACACCCTCCGGGAGCACCCGGACGAAAGGCTCGCCCCGGTAAAAGTCGCGGTAGACCGCCAGCAGGTCCCCCGTGGCAAGCGGTTCTTTCACATTCGCGTAAACCGTAGCCAGGATGCCCCGCGTCTGCGGGACCAGGTGGGGGGTGAAGGAAACGCGGACCTCTTTTCCCGCCGCGACGCTGAGCTCCTGCTCGATCTCCGGGGTGTGCCGGTGGATGCCTACGTTGTATGCCTGAACGTTCTCGTTTACCTCCGCGTAGTGCGTCCGCAGGTCAAGCTTCCGGCCCGCGCCCGAAACCCCCGACTTCGCATCAATAATCAAACCCTCCGGGGCGATCACCCCCGCCCGCAACAGGGGCACCAGCGCCAGGAGCGTCGCCGTGGGGTAGCACCCCGGGTTGGCCACCAGGGAGGCCCCCCGCAGACGCTCCCGGTAAAACTCCGGCACGCCGTAAACAGCCTCCTGCAGCAGCGCGGGGGCTTCGTGCGGCACCTTGTACCACGCTTCGTAAACCGCGGCGTCCCGGAAGCGGAAATCCGCCCCCAGGTCAATCAGCTTTTTGCCCCGCGCCAGCACCGCCTGCGCGACCGGCACCGCGTGCCCGTGGG
>JASEJH010000126.1:2917-5396 GCA_030016455.1 Thermoanaerobacteraceae bacterium | reverse complement strand
CGCAGAGCGAATTCCGGCATTGATGTTTGGCTCAAAAAGCTGCCGGTTTACTGCCGGCATTTCTTTTAATGTGGGTGAAGCGTGATGGAAGAGATCGTAGCCCAGGTTGCGGGCTTCATGTCGCTGGCGGCCAGAACGGCACCGAAGTCGCTCGGCCAGGACTACCTGGTGGTGCGGGTGGCAACGGGCGAGGAGGTCCGGCGGCTGGCGGCGGCGATGGAGGCTTTCGGACGGGAAACGGGAAAGAAAGACTTCGACCGGGACGGTGAAAGCGTCCGGCAGGCTGCAGCAGTCTTTCTCATCGGCCTCAAGGACGCAAAGCCTTTAGGGCTAAACTGCGGGGCGTGCGGATTTCCCCGATGCGAGGAAGCGGCGGCGCACGACGGACCGGAGTTCCGCGGGCCCCACTGTTTCTGGCGGGCGATGGACATGGGGATCGCGCTCGGCTCGGCGGTCAAAACAGCTTCGCTTTTTAACGTTGACAACCGGGTGATGTACCGGGCCGGGGTGGTTGCGCGCCGGCTTGGTTTAATTGACGCCGACGTGGTCTTGGGGGTTCCCCTGGCGGCGGCGGGGAAGAACATCTTTTTCGACCGCAAGCCGAAGAAGGATTAGCAGGAAAAAGGTTCCGGACGGCGAAAGAATTTAGGCAATTCAAATCGGTTCGGCAACAGGTGCCCCAACTTGGAGACCAAAAGTCGGAAGGCCGGAGGTCGGAAGAGAGTGAGGGGCTCGCGGGAGTGAATTCATGCAAGCAACGTTCGACGACTGATGGCCAACGACGGCCTCCGGATTGTGGAGACCGCTTGAAAAGCGGCCCCAGGGGAGAATAGGGAGGGTACAAGTCCGGCGTGGTCCCGCCACTGTGACCGGGAGGCGAAGCCGGAGGTATGCCACTGGGTAACCCGGCACTCAACTCAGGGAAACGTGACAGTTACCACAAAGGTGGAAGTTCACAAGGAAAACCTTCCACGTTGGAGGCTGAATCAACCGTCTCTCTAAGTTGAGTGCCGGGCTGGGAAGGCGCGGCTGAAGCTGTGAACCGAAGCCAGGAGACCTGCCTGTTGGATGCTTCAACTCCGGCCCCGCACTCAACTCAGGGAAACGGCGACAGTTACCGGGAAAGTGGAAGTTTACAAGGAAAACCTTCCACGTTAGAGGTTAAAGAAAGCGTCTTTTTAAGTTGAGTGCGGGGGGTTCAGCCCTGGATGATGGTAAAGTCCACGGGGAGCGTGGGCTTTTGCTTTTTATTAAAGCGGAGGTGTTGTTGAATGCTTCTTGCCCGAACCATTGAGAAGATCGGGGAGCTTGACCGGAAGGCGATGGCACAGGCGCAGGCGCGGGTGGACAGTCTACTGAAGCCGCCGGGGAGCCTCGGCCGCCTGGAGGAGCTGGCGGTGCAGCTTGCCGGGATTACGGGGCGGCTCTTTCCGGAGATTAAGGCAAAGAGCGTCATCGTGATGGCGGGTGACCACGAGGTGGTGGCCGAGGGGGTGAGCGCGGCACCGCAGGAGATCACTTGGCAGATCCTGCCGCGCTTCGTGGACGGTACCGGTGGCATCGGGGTGCTGGCGCGCCATGTCGGCGCCAAGGTGGTGGTCGTGGATATCGGCGTGGCGCGGCCGGTGGACTGGCCGGGTGTGGTGGTGCGGAAGGTGCGGCCCGGCGCGGGAAATATCGCCTGCGGCCCGGCGATGACGCGGGAGGAGGCGGTGCGCGCCATCGAGGTAGGGATAGAGCTGGCGCAGGACGAAATCGAGCAGGGTGCAGACCTTATCGCCACCGGCGATATGGGCATCGGGAATACCACGCCTTCGAGCGCGATTCTATGTGCCGTAACCGGCCTGCCGGTGGAAGAAGCGGTTGGACGGGGGACAATGGTGAACGACGCGGTGCTGGCGCGGAAGCGCCGGGTCGTGGCCGAAGCTCTAAAAGTTAACCGTCCGGATTCCGGCGATCCGCTCGATATTCTGGCCAAGGTTGGGGGACTGGAGATCGCCGGCCTGGCCGGGGTGGTTTTGGGCGCGGCGGCGCGGCGGGTGCCGGTGCTGCTCGACGGCTTCATCACCGGGGCGGCGGCCTTAATCGCGGTGGGCCTTTGCCCGCGGGCCAAGGACTTCATCCTGGCCTCGCACCTTTCCGAGGAGCGGGCGCACCGGCACATGCTTGCGGCGCTAGGTTTTAAACCGATCCTGGATCTCAACCTGCGCCTCGGCGAGGGCACCGGGGCGGCGTTGGCGATGCCCGTCGTGGAAGCGGCCGCGAAGATCTTGAGGGAGATGGCCACCTTTGGCGAGGCCCGCGTAAGCAGCCTGGATAAAGAAAAACTGTTATGACGGCCAGAGTCTGGAAGTACAACTTTTCCAAGGTAGAGGAGACCCCCTCCGACACTGCCCAGGTCTTCCGGTCAAAGGTCAAAAATTAAAAAGCGGTGGTTTTGCCACCGCTTTTTAGACGCGACCCCGGAAATTTTCTACTT
>JASEJH010000126.1:0-2907 GCA_030016455.1 Thermoanaerobacteraceae bacterium | reverse complement strand
CGCTTTGGCTTTCCGCAGGTCAATGAACCGGTCCTTGAGTTTCTTCATCACCATGGGCATGGTGGTGTATTCCATCTCGTCCAGGTGCAGCCGGTGCGGCTCAAAGGGGCCGAGGTGCCGCATGTAGTCTGCGACAAGGTTGCACAGTGTCCGTGCCCGGTCGAAGCCAGGGTCGTCAAATAGATCCTGGGGCCCGACGAGCCGCCCGTTGCTAAGCTGGAACCCCAGCGCGATCACCCGCGGCGGGCCGTCAAATCTTGTGGGATGGGCGTCCTTCAACCCTACGGGCATCAGGGGCCCGCTGTGCGACCCCCGCATCCAGCCCGAAACCAGGTGCGGGTGTGCGAAAGGCTCCAACACCTCGCCAACGGCCGGATAACCGCTCTGACAGCGGACGATGCACACGGGATCGTCCTTCCCCACGTAGCGCCCGGCCATCAGGTTCAGGCGTTGGGTACTGGAAACGGCGGCAATCTGGCCGGTTTCTTTGTGGAAGATCCGCTTGATGCAATAACGGCCGGGGGCGCCGATAAAAATGAGCATGTCGTAAAGGTCTTCGGGGGCAGAAAAGATAATTTTTTTGTCTTCAATCAGGTCCCGGACTTCAAAGAGGAAGCCGGAGTGCATCTTCGGGTCGATCACCAAACCGATGGTGTTGAACGGGTCGGCGAAAATCTTGTACAGAGGGTAGTTCCAAGCGCCGGGCTCCGTCTTGTCCGCCATGAAAATCACGAGCGGTTCGCTTTCCCTTTCTTCCACTTCCATTTCGGCGACGCCAGGCCCCAGGCCTTTAATGTTGCCAGAAAAAGCGTCGGCCAGAAGATCCTGGCCTGCGCCGTAAAGTTTGAGCTTTTTGGCGACTTCCGTACAGGCGACAAACGTTTCCCATGCCAATTGGTGGATCTCCCCGTTGTTGCGCCCGAGTTCGTGGGTAAGGATGAGGTTGATGTCGTCACCGACGTGGGTGACGTGAAAGTCTATAAGCAAAGGGCTGCCCGAAAGCACCCCCCGTGCTTTTTCCAGCAGTTCCGGGTGAACGCTCGAGTGACCGATGAAACCGCCTACATCTGCTTTGATCACGGAAACAGTAACTTTCTTCCCCATCTGAGTTCTCCCCTCCAGCTAAATTGATCTCTTATAATTCTTTCTATAATTAGCTGGCCATTCCTTCTTTGGCAGGCCTGATTTTCTCTTTTTCCGGGGGACGACATTATTGGACAGCAGAAAAGGAAATTTGTGTTATAATATTGGTATTAATTGAGGACATCAAGTGAGCAGACCGGTACCGCTTGTTCCAAGAGACGGCTTTTAGGCTTCGACAGGAGTTCCAGCGTTCATTGCTTCATTGCAACACCGCCGCTCAATCCCGGATCGCATTCACGAACAGTTTTCTTTTTAAACGCGCAGGGTGAACGGTACGCTCTTTGCTGGTGCCGGCGCATCTAATTCTCCGAAGGGTATGCGAAAAACAGCTTCGGCTGGCCGGCTTGGTTTGACGCGCCCCCAAATCCCAAATAAGAACGCAAAAAGCTGGTTAATCTTTTTCATATGGAAGACTGACCGGAAGTGTTTTTTGCGCGCGGATGATTGCGGCGCGGACCTCAAGGTTTGGGATGGTGGGCGCGGGAGGTTTCGAACCTCCGACCTCTTGAATGTGAGTCAAGCGCTCTCCCCCTGAGCTACGCGCCCTTGCTGAAATCATTTTACTACACGGTAGAGCAAAAAGCAACCGCATCCGTGAAACAATGAAGGTAAGCCAAAAGCGTGCTGGAAATCCTTAGGATAAGGAGGGGAATAAGGTGAAGGTGCTGTTGGTTTCGCCGCTCAGCGGACCGCCGGCGGAACGGGTAGCCCGCAAAGGCTTACTGCCGCCGCTCGGACTCCTGACTGTGGCGGGGCTTACGCCGCCAGAGGTGGAAGTACGGTTGGTTGACGAGGCGGTGGAAGAAGTCCAGGTCAGCGGGGATTGGGACCTCGTCGGAATCACCGCCACCACCGCGCAAGCGCCGCGGGCCTACCAGATCGCCGGGGCCTTCCGGAGTTGCGGGGTGCCGGTGGTGCTGGGAGGGATTCACCCTACCGCGCTTCCCGTGGAAGCAGCGGAGCACGCCGACGCGGTGGTTATCGGTGAAGCGGAAGGGCTGTGGCCAAAGGTTTTGGATGATGCCCGCGCCGGCCGGCTGAAACGCTTTTACCGTCACGAGGGCTTTCCGGAACTTAAAGGGGTGAGGCCGCGGCGCGACCTGTTAAAGAAGGACGCGTACATTATCACCAGTACCGTTCAGGTCACCCGCGGTTGTCCGTACGACTGCGCGTTTTGCTCGGTGACCCGGTTTTTCGGGCGTACCTACCGCACCAGGCCGGTCGAAGAGGTTGTGGCGGAAGTAGCGAGTTTAAAGGAAAAAACGGTAATCTTCGTTGACGATAACATCCTGGGGAACGCCAGATACGCCCGGCAGCTCTTCAGCGCCTTGATCGGGCTGGGCAAGCGGTGGCTGAGCCAGGCTTCCCTGCCGCAGCTTCAGGACGAAGAACTGCTCCGTCTTGCCGCGAAAAGCGGGTGCCGGGGGCTGTTTGTGGGTTTTGAAAGCCTTTCGCCGGTGGAGCTCCGAAGAATCCGCAAGCTGCACAACGATACCCGGCGCTACGTCGATACGGTGCAACGGCTGCACAAGTACGGCATTGGAGTAATCGGCGCCTTCATTGTCGGGCTCGACGGAGACGATGCTTCCGTGTTTGACCGCATCAAGGAGTTCGCCTTCCGGGCCAAGGTTGATCTCCTGCAGGCCAGCATCATGACTCCGCTTCCGGGTACGGCGCTCTTTAACCGTTTAAAAAGGGAGGGGCGAATCCTGGACAACGACTGGTCACGGTATAACGGCAATCACGTGGTCTTCAAGCCGCGCC
>JASEJH010000125.1 GCA_030016455.1 Thermoanaerobacteraceae bacterium | reverse complement strand
AGCGATCAGCAACCAGTGTTCGACCCCCCTCTGGTCCCTGGCGGTTGAAAGTTGGCCCCTCTTACAGAAACGGGACAATGCGGGTCCGGCCCCGGAACGGGTGCAAAACTATCTTATGTCATTTCGAGGAAAATCGTGCCTGTCCACGTAATTTTTTATCATTACCTCTGGCAGGGAAGGGGAATTTGGGTTAAGCTAAATAGGTGGGAAAGTTTATGCAGGAGACGACCGGAGTCGTACTGGCGGGCGGCAAAAGCACCCGGATGGGAGCGAACAAGGCGTTTTTGTCGCTTGAAGGACACAGCCTCATCGAGCGGGTGGTGGCGGAGCTCCGAAAGGCTTTCCCGGAGGTGCTTGTCGTCGGGGACCCGGAGACTTACCGGGGCCTTGCCGACCGGGTGGTGGCGGACATCTTTCCGGAGGCCGGCCCTTTGGGCGGCATCCACGCCGGGCTTACCTTTGCAAGTTACGACCCGGTCTTCGTGGCGGCCTGCGACCTCCCTTTTGTTGAGGGAAGCCTGGCTTCCCTGATTGTAGAACGGTTGGATGGGTTTGACGCCGCGGTTCCGTGTGTCGGCGGGAGGCTTCAGCCTCTGTTTGCGGCTTACCGGAAAACCTGCCTGGGCCCAGTCACCCGGTCTCTGGAAGCGGGGCGGCGCCGGGTGGTTGGATTTCTCGGCGAGGTGCGGGTATGTTACTTGACCGAGGCGGATTTTGAGGGCTGGCCCCACTTCCGCCGCGTCTTTTTTAACGTGAACACTCCTGCCGATATCAGGCGGCTGCAGCACAGGATAGCGGCCGGCGTGCCGGTGGTGGGTGTGGCGGGCCCGTCAAAGACCGGGAAAACCAGGCTTATCGAAGGGATCGTAGCGGAGCTTGCAGCGGCGGGGTACCGGGTGGCGGTGTTGAAGCACACCGTGCACGAGCTTGCGGATACACCCGGAAAAGACACCGAGCGTTTCGCGCGGGCCGGGGCGGTAAAAACGGCGCTGGCCGGACCCGGCGGGCTTTTCTATTTTCAGGCTGCGGGAGAACCGGAGCTGGGGCCGGTGCTGGAATTTCTCGAAGATGCCGTGGACCTGATTCTGGTCGAAGGTTATAAGGAGGCGCCCCTCCCCCAGATCAAAGTTTTGGGGAACGGGGAAGAACCGGTGTTGGACGAACGCACGGTGGCGCTGGTAACCGGCGATCCTGGAAAGTACTGCGGGATACCGGTCTTCTCTTTCAGCGCCGCGCCAGCGGTGGCTGCGTTGATTGTAGACCGCTTTTTGAAACGGGAGGACAAGGGGTATTGAAGTGGCTGTATCCCGATATTTATGTGGATTCACTCCTGGAGATTAAACCCGAAATGCTGGTGGAAAAAGGAATCAAAGCCTTGATTTTAGACCTTGACAACACCCTGGTCGCCCGCGGGAGAAAGAAAGCGGAACCCGAGGTGATTAAATGGCTGAAAGACTTCCGGCAGCGTGGGTTTAAGCTCTGCATTGTTTCAAACAGCACCTGGGGCAGAAGCGGACGGATCGCCAGGACGCTCGGGCTCCCGAGCGTTTTCCGCGCGGTCAAGCCCCGGCGGCAACCCTTCCGCAGGGCGCTGTCGATTCTGGGCACCAGGCCGGAGGAAACGGCGGTGGTGGGCGACCAGTTGTTCACCGATGTGCTGGGAGGCAACCGGCTGGGGCTTTACACGATCATGGTTCCGTCGCTGGGCGGACCCGACTTTATTCTCACCCGTTTAATCATCCGGCGGATTGAAAGGCTTTTACTTCCGCGAATCAAGGCGAAGAGGCGGGTTGCCTCCGGAGGGGAGGGTGATTATTGTCTGAGATAAACGGTGAAACGCGGGTCGTAGGAATCTTTGGGGACCCGGTGGCCCACACGCTCTCTCCCGCCATGCAGAACGCGGCCTTTGCGGCCCTGGGTCTGAATTTCGTTTATTTGCCTTTCCAAGTGTCGAAGGCGGACCTGGCGGCGGCGGTAGCCGGGCTGCGGGCCCTGGGCCTGGCAGGGGTGAACGTCACCGTGCCGCACAAGGAGGCGGTGCTGCCGTACCTGGACGAGGTTGCCGAAGAGGCGCGCTTGATCGGCGCCGTCAACACCATTGTTAACCGCGGCGGGCGGTTGAAGGGGTACAATACAGATGCCACCGGCTTTCTGAGGGCGGCGGTTGAGGCAGGCTTCGAGCCCAGGGGCGCGGCGGCGGTAGTACTTGGTGCAGGCGGTGCGGCCAGGGCGGTAAGCTTCGCGCTTGCCCTGGCAGGAGCCCGGCGGATCGCCATCTTCAACCGGACCTATGCCCGGGCGGAAACGCTTGCGGAAGAGGTGTCCGGGGCGACGGGCGTATGGGCGGCTGCGCTTCCGTGGGACGAACTGACCAAGTGCGGCGTCGAGGTTATGGGTACGGCGAATATCGTAGTCCAGACCACCAGCCTGGGAATGCATCCACAGGAAGCGGCAGCTCCGCCGGTCCCGGCGAATGCGTTCCGCAAAGAGCAGCTGGTGGTGGACCTGGTTTATAATCCTCCCCGGACGGAGTTTCTGCGGCTGGCGGAGAAGTTCGGGGCCCGGACGGAAAACGGCCTCGGCATGTTGCTCTACCAGGGTGCGGCGGCGCTGGAGCTCTGGACGGGACGGCAGGCGCCGGTTGCGGTGATGCGGGAGGCGCTGCTGAGGGCCCTCGGGCAGGAATAGCGGCTGTTTCCCGTGGTTTGCGGCATAGGAAGGACTTCCCCGCCTTTGCTGGTTTAGGAAGTCTATTTCAAGGAAGGACCGAAATGAGTATACGCTACCTTACGGCCGGCGAGTCGCACGGTCCGGCCTTGCTTACAATAGTGGAAGGGATGCCGTCCGGCCTGTACCTGACGGCGGATTACATCAACCGGCAGTTGGCGCGACGCCAGGGGGGGTACGGCCGTGGCGGCCGCCAGCAGATTGAGCAGGACCGGGTGGAGATTCTCGGCGGGGTGCGCGGGGGCTACACCCTGGGCTCGCCGGTAGCGTTAAAGATCAACAACCGGGACTGGGCGAACTGGCGGGAGGTAATGGCGCCGGATCCTACGGCCCGCCTTGACGAGCGGGTGGTGACCCGGCCGCGCCCCGGCCACGCGGACCTCGCCGGGGTTCTAAAGTACGGCCACCGGGACGTCCGCAACGTCCTGGAACGCTCCAGCGCCCGGGAGACGGCGGCGCGGGTGGCGGCGGGAAGCGTCGCCCGGCGTTTTTTGGAGGAACTGGGGATTGACATCGCCGGCCAAGTGATTCAGATCGGCACCGTGCGGGCGGCGCCCCTTGATGCTCCCGTCGAAGAAATTCGTGTGAAAGCCGAGGCCTCGCCGGTCCTATGCCCTGACCCCGAGGCAAGCAGGGCCATGATGGCGGCGATTGACGCGGCGCGGGAGGCGGGCGACTCGCTGGGCGGCGTGTTCGAAGTCCGGGTTGACGGTGTGCCTCCGGGGTTGGGGAGTTGCATGCACTGGGACCGGAGGCTCGATGGGCGGCTGGCCGGGGCGCTGATGAGCATTCAGGCGATCAAGGGCGTCGAGGTGGGCCTGGGCTTCACGGCGGCCGGTCAACCCGGTTCGGAGGTTCAGGACGAGATTTTCTACCGGCCGGACCTCGGTTTCTACCGGGAAACAAACCGGGCCGGCGGGATCGAAGGCGGGATGACCAACGGGGAGCCGATCGTGGTCCGGGCTGCGATGAAGCCGATTCCCACGCTGCGCAAGCCCCTCCGGAGCGTGGAGATGCTCACGAAGGAACCGGTGCAGGCGGCTTACGAACGTTCGGACATTTGCGCGGTGCCCGCGGCGTGTGTAATCGCCGAGGCGGTAGTGGCGTGGGAAGTGGCGCGGGCGTGTATAGAAAAGTTCGGGGGCGACATCTTAGAAGAAATAAAGGCGAACGTAAGGATCTATCGCGAGCGAACAAAGGGGTGACCCATGAAAAACGTAGCCCTGATCGGTTTTATGGGAACCGGCAAGACGGCGGTGGGAAAGCGGCTGGCCCGCCTGCTGGGCTGGGAATTTATCGATACCGACGCGGAAATCGAGCGGTTGACCGGAAAGAGCATCCCCCGTCTCTTTGCCGAGGACGGGGAAGTGCGTTTCCGCTCGGAGGAAAACCTGATCTGCCGGCGGCTGGCCGGCCGTTCGGGCCTGGTGATTGCGACCGGCGGCGGCATGGTGTTGAATCCGGAAAACGTGGGGCTCCTGAAGCAAAACGGGGTCCTGATCAAGCTTTACGCCGATCCGGAGGTCATCATCGAACGGGTGAAATCAAAGAAGAAGCGGCGGCCGCTGCTCACCGGAAAAGTCGAGGAACGGGTGCGGGAACTCCTCGCCGAACGGGCCGGGGCGTACGACATTGCCGAGTTCGCGGTGGATACCGGAAAGCAGGATCCCGAAACGTCCGCACGGATAATTTACAACTATCTCAAAGAAAGGAAATACATTGGTGACGGAAGTAAGGGTTGAGCTGGGGCCGCGCAGCTACCCGATTTACGTTGCCTCCGGGTGTCTCGGAAAATTAGGCAGGATTGCGCAACAGCATCTGACGGGCAGGCGGATGCTGGTGGTAACCAACCCCGTGGTGGCGGGCCTTTACGGAGAAGCAGTGAAACGGAGTCTGGCGGAGGCAGGTTTTCAGGTTGGTGAGGCGCAGATTCCGGACGGCGAGGAGTACAAGACCCTGGCGACGGTTGCCGGGCTCTACGATGCTGCTTTCACCGGCGGACTGGAGCGGGGAGACGCGGTTTTGGCACTGGGCGGCGGTGTTGTTGGTGACATTGCCGGATTTTTGGCGGCCACCTACATGCGGGGTGTGCCCTTCGTCCAGGTGCCTACCACCTTGCTCGCGCAGGTTGACTCCAGCGTCGGCGGCAAGGTCGGGGTGAACCACCCCGGCGGGAAAAACCTGATCGGGGCGTTTTACCAGCCGCGGTTTGTCCTGATTGACCCGGATACGCTGGCCACGCTTCCCTCCCGGGAGGTGCGGGCCGGGCTGGCGGAAGTGATAAAGTACGGGGTGATCAGCGACGCCGGTTTCTTTTCCTGGCTGGAGGCAAATATTGACCGCCTGCTGAACCTGGAGCCGGCGGCGCTGGAACACGCCATTGCCGCTTCGTGCCGGATCAAAGCAGCGGTGGTTTCCGCCGACGAGACGGAAACGGGGCTGCGGGCTATTCTCAATTTCGGGCATACGGTAGGACATGCCCTGGAGGCCGTCACCGGCTACCAGCGCTTTGTGCACGGGGAAGCGGTGGCGATCGGGATGGTTGCGGCTGCCCGGCTGGCGGTTCGTTTAGGGTACTTTGAACCACCGGGGGCGGAGCGGATCACCGGGCTTGTCTTGCGGGCGGGTTTGCCGGCGGAGGTTCCCGCCGGCGTGGTACCGGGGGCCCTTTTGGAGGCAATGAGGCGCG
>JASEJH010000124.1 GCA_030016455.1 Thermoanaerobacteraceae bacterium | reverse complement strand
CGCTGGTGGCGATGTAGCGGCACCAGCGACTATGTGGCTGCGGAACTCCAGCGCCGCCTTAAACCTCGCTTCCCCGACCTGCAGGTTTTTTCCGTGACGGGCACCCTTCCGGAGGAAGACCGGCGCGCCTGGGTCGAGGAACTCGCCCGGTTCCCCCGCCGCGTCCTTGTAGCCACCGATTGCTTGAGCGAGGGAATCAACCTCCAGGAGCATTTCACCGCCGTGCTCCATTATGACCTTCCCTGGAACCCGAACCGCCTCGAGCAGCGGGAGGGAAGGGTGGACCGCTTCGGCCAGACGGCCAAAAAGGTTAAAGCCGTGCTCTTTTACGGGAGGGACAACCCCGTTGACGGTGCGGTATTGGACGTCCTGCTCCGCAAAGCCAAGGTTATTTACCAGCGACTCGGGGTTTCCGTACCCGTCCCGGCGGATAGCGAAACGGTATTGGAGGCGATCTTCAATGCCCTTTTCTCCCGCGCTGCGAGCATGAAGGAGCATAGGGTGGAGCAGCTCCAACTCTTTGAGGAACTGACGGTGCGGGATTTCCACCGCCGCTGGGACGAGGCGGCTAGGCGCGAAAAGGAAACCCAGACCCGTTTCGCGCAGCGCGCCATCAAACCGGAAGAAGTAGAGCGAGAGCTTCGCGAGACCGACGCCGTGCTGGGCGATCCGGGAGCCGTGGCGCGCTTTGTGCTCAACGCCTGCCAGCGCCTGAATCTCCGGGTGGAACAAAACCGGGACGGCACCATCACTATTCAAGGCGATGTCCCTGCCTTTCTCAAAGATCTGCTGCCCAAACGGCCCGTTACCTTTAACACGCCTGCCCCCGAAGGCACCGCGTACCTCGGGCGGAACCATCCCTTTGTGGCCGCCCTGGCCCGCTATCTCTTGGAAGCCGCTCTCACGCAAGGGAGCAGTGCCCCGGCAGCCCGCTGCGGGGTGATAAAGACGGCGGCGGTCGCGCGGCGCACGGTGCTGCTCCTGCTGCGGTTGCGGTATCTCTTAGAGCAGCCCGAGCGCGAAAAGGAGCTTCTGGCCGAAGAGGTTGTGGTTGCGGCCTTCCAGGGCTTTCCGCCCGACCGGCTCACCTGGCTTAGCGATACCGAGGCGCTCGGCCTCCTGGAAAATCTCCACCCCGATGCGGCGGTAACTTCCGGGGAGCGCCGGGAGGTGCTATCGGAGGTGCTCGGGTGGTGGCCCGAACTCAAGCCCGGCCTTGAGCGCCTCGTCACTAAGCGGGCGCGAAAACTTGAAGACGCCCACCGGCGGGTGCGCGCCGCCGCGCACCTTGCACGCCGCGGGCTTGCCGTCCGCCCGCAGTTTCCGCCGGACCTGATAGGTCTCCTGGTGCTCCTCCCGGTGCCGAAAGGGGTAAAGCGATGAACCGCTTCCCGTGCCTCAAGATTGAAGGCGGGCTTCTCGGCCAGGAAATTATTGACCGGATTGCGGAGGGCACTGTGGAAGGCCAGCAGCCGGCCGATTTTGGTCTTGAGCGCCGCCGGCGGCTTCTTGATGAAATTGCCGGCGCCTGGAACGAGGCCCGCGGTCACTGGAAAGCCTTTCTGCACCGGCTGGAGCGCTTGCCGGAAGATGACCCGGCCACCACGGTTACCCGTGATCACTGGGTGATCCCACTCTTAGATTCGCTGGGCTATGAACTTACTTACACACAACGTGCGGCGTTAGTAGAAGGGCGGACTTACCACATCTCCCACCGCGCCGGCACAGACGAGAATGCCCCGCCGGTCCACATCGTCGGCTGCCGGCAGTCCCTCGACCGCCGGCCCGCATCCGGCCGGCCCCGCCTGGCGCCCCATTCTCTCCTTCAGGAGTACCTGAACCGCACGGAGCACCTCTGGGGTATCGTGACCAACGGCTTCAGCCTGCGCCTCCTGCGGGATTCCCAACGGATCACCCGCCCCACCTATATCGAATTCGACCTCCGGCGGGTGATGGCGGACGAAAACTTCGCCGATTTCGCCCTCCTTTACCGCCTTGTCCACCGCACCCGCCTCCCGGCGGACGCCGCCGCTGCCGCGGACTGCTGGCTGGAGCGTTACTACACCCAGACCATCGAAGAAGGCGGGCGCGTCCGTGACCGCCTCCGGGACGGGGTGGAGGAAGCCCTCCAGATATTGGGCAGCGGCTTCCTCCGTCACTCGCAAAACGAAAAGCTCCGGGAAGAAATCAGCGCCGGGCGCCTCTCCGCCTACGAATTTTACCAGCAGCTCTTACGCCTCATCTACCGCTTCCTTTTCTTAATGGTGGCCGAGGAGCGCAATCTCTTAACCGCTAACCCTGTCTACAGGGACTATTACAGTATCAAGCGGCTGCGCCGGCTCTGCACCGACCGCCGCGCTTATACCGGTCATTCCGACCTGTGGCTTGGCCTGCAAACCATTTTTCGCCTCTTCCAGGACGAACAGTTAGCCAGAAGGCTCGACCTGCCGCCCCTAAACGGCGCCCTCTTCGATTCTTCAGGAACCTCAGCGCTGAACGGCAGCCACCTCGCCAACCGCGACCTCCTCTCGGCTGTATCGCGTCTTTCTCAGTACCGGGAGGGCCCCTCGGCGACTTTACGGCCGGTCAACTACGCGGCGCTCGACGTGGAGGAATTAGGAAGCGTTTACGAGAGCCTGCTCGAATACCACCCCGTCTTCACCGGTGACGGCGGGCGCATCGCCTTCGGCTTTGCGGCGGGGACGGAGCGGAAATCCACCGGCTCCTACTACACGCCACGGGAATTAGTGGAAGAGCTGGTGGAAAGCGCCCTCGTGCCCGTGGTGGCACAGCGGCTGAGGGAGGCAAAAACGCCTGGTGAAAAGGAGCGGGCCCTGCTGGCGATAAAGGTTTGCGACCCGGCCTGCGGCTCCGGCCACTTCCTCCTGGCGGCCGCCAGGAGGCTCGGACGGGAATTGGCGCGGATCCGCAACGGGGATGATGAACCCTCTCCCGAACAGGTGCGCCTGGCCGTCCGCGAGGTGATCGGCCACTGCATTTACGGCGTGGACAAGAACCCTTTGGCCGTGGAGCTCTGCAAGGTGGCGCTCTGGATCGAGAGCTGCGCGCCCGGCAAACCCCTTACCTTTCTCGACCACCGGATCAAGTGCGGCGATTCCCTCGTGGGGGTGCTCGACCTCAAGGTGTTGAAAGAAGGCATTCCCGACGCGGCCTTCCAGCCCGTCGCGGGCGACGAGCCAGCCGTCGCGCGGGCGCTCCGGGAGCGAAACCGGCAGGAACGAAGCGCGCCAGTCCTCTTCTTTCACCCGGCGGCGCAGTTTGACACGGCGGCGGAGCTCGGCCGCCTAAAGGCGGAATATAGCCCTCTCGCGGCGCTTCCCGACGATACGCCGGCGCAAGTTCGCGAGAAGGCCCGGCTTTACGAGAAGCTGCGCGGTGCCGGCACCACCTCGTGGCGGGACAACACCGCCTGTCATATCTTCACGGCCGCCTTCTTCGCCTCGCTCACGACAGCGGCCGACCGGGCCAACCGCATCCCGACCAACGGCGTTCTTTTTGATTATCTCGGGGGCCGGGAGCCGGATCCCCGCTGCACCGCTGCGGCGTGGGAGTTTGCCCAAAGGCATAACTTCTTCCACTGGCCGCTGGAGTTTCCCGAGGTCTTCGCCCAAGGCGGCTTTGACGTGGTGCTCTGCAATCCGCCCTGGGAGCGGATCAAGCTTCAGGAGGAAGAGTTCTTCGCCACCCGCGACGAGAGAATCGCTAACGCCTTGAATAAAGCGGCGCGCCATAGGTTGATCAGGGAGTTACCCGCAACCAACCCTGCCCTCTGGCAGGAGTACCAGGAGGCGAAGCACGCCGCCGAGGCCTTGAGCAAGTTCCTGCGGGGGAGCGGCCGCTTCCCGCTCACCGCCCGTGGCGACATCAACACCTACAGCGTCTTCGCCGAGCTTTTCTCCCAACTCGTCCGGCCCGGCGGCCGCGCGGGCATCGTTCTTCCCACCGGGATTGCCACCGACGACACCAACAAGCACTTCTTCGCCCACCTGGTGGAAAAGGGACAATTAGCGAGCCTCTACGACTTCGAGAACCGGGAGGGGATTTTTCCTGGTGTCCATAAGAGCTACAAATTCTGCCTCCTTACCCTGCGTGGCGCCGGCGGTTCATCAGAGCCCCAGCGCTTTGCCTTCTTCCTCACCCGCACCGACCACCTGCGCGACGACCGCCGGATATTTACCCTGAGCAGCGCGGACTTCGCGCTTTTAAACCCTAACACCCGCACCTGCCCCGTCTTCCGCACCCGGCAGGATGCCGAGCTGACGAAGAAGATTTACCGCCGCGTCCCGGTGCTGGTCAACGAGCGGACGGGGGAAAACCCCTGGGGCGTCCGGTTTATGACGATGTTCCATATGTCGAACGACAGCCACCTCTTCCGGACGACGGAAGAGCTGGAGCAGCAGGGATACGTGCTTATGCGCGGCCGGGACTTCGGCCGCCCCGACGGCCTCTGTTACGTGCGCGGGGACGAGATCTGGCTGCCTCTCTACGAGGCCAAGATGATCTGGCAGTTCGACCACCGCTTCGGCACTTATAAGGGCGTGCCGCCGAACACCTCCAGCACCCACCTCCCCACACCCCGGGAAGAGGACTACGCCGACCCGGACTACTTCGTCCTGCCGCGCTACTGGGTGCCGGCGGAAGAGGTGGAAGCGCGCCTCGGAGGGTGGCGGCACGGCTGGCTGTTAGGGTTTAGGAACGTTGCACGTGCTACAGATGTGCGCACCGCCATCTTCACCATCCTGCCGCGAGCGGGGGTGGGGAATAGTACTCCTTTAGCGCTACCCGAGCATGCTACTGCCACCGGGAGCTTAGCCTTAACTGGTAATCTGGGTGCCCTTATATTCGACTACGTTTCAAGAATGAAGATAGCCGGAACCAACATGAACTTCTTCTTCGTAAAACAACTCCCCGTCCTCCCACCCGATAAATACACCGAAGCCGACCTCTTCTTCATCGTCCCCCGCGTCCTAGAGCTGGTTTACACCGCCTGGGACCTGGAGCTCTTCGCCCGGGAGGTCTGGCAGGAGTGCCCCCGGGGGCTGCGGGAAGCGATCGCCCGCCGGTGGCAGGAGTGCTGCGGCTCGTCGCCGCGGGTCCATCCGGACGCCGGAGTGGTCCCGCCCTTCCGCTGGGATGCTGCACGCCGCGCCATTATCCGCGCCGAGCTCGACGCCTGCTACGCCAAACTTTACGGCCTCACCCGCGACGAACTCCGCTACATCCTCGACCCCCAGGAAATTTACGGCGAAGACTTCCCCGGCGAAACCTTCCGGGTGCTCAAAGAAAAAGAAACCCGCCATTTCGGCGAATACCGCACCCGCCGCCTGGTGCTGGAGGCATGGGATAGACTGTTTTAGGTTGGGAGGCGAAATGAATGTATAGCGAAACCGGCTCGGGAGCCC
>JASEJH010000123.1 GCA_030016455.1 Thermoanaerobacteraceae bacterium | reverse complement strand
CTTCTACCCGGCGGCGTCAAGAGCCGGCGTCGCTTGGCCGATCCTCCGATCACCCGCATTCCTTTTATCTCCCTAAACCAGGCATTAATGGCAAAAATGGACTTTTCTACACCTCAAAAAACAAATTTGAAATTATTATAGCATAATTCAAAGCAAAATATAGTGCGAATAACAATCCCTCGATAAGGAAAAGATAAGAACCAGGCAGCGGTCTCCTATGGAGGATAAGCAGTGCTGGACCTGGCCGTCGAAGCGCATGAATTAGCGCGCGCCAAAACCGGTACCGAAATCCCCGGGGTAGTCGTGGAAAGGGAGAATTTTCCTTACGCGACGGTGACCACCGTACGCGTGGAAACCGAGGAAGCGGAAAAAATCATGCAAAAACCCCGGGGCAGCTACATCACCATTGACGCGCCCGCCATGCGCGAGAACAGCCGCAAGGTGCACCAGCAGGTTGTCGAACTGCTGGCCCAAAAACTCGCGCTGCTGCTCCAGAACCTGCAACTGCCTGAAGAAGCAAGCGTGCTGGTCGTTGGGCTTGGAAACTGGCACGCCACGCCGGACGCGCTGGGCCCTCGCACGGTTGACTACACCCTGGTTACCAGGCATTTGCACCGTTACGCACCGCAGGAACTCCGGGGCAGGATGCGGGAAGTAAGCGCCCTCGCCCCCGGCGTACTCGGCATCACCGGCATTGAAACGGCAGAAATCATCCGGGGTGTGGTCGAAAAGATCAAACCCCACGTCATCATTACGGTGGACGCCCTGGCCGCCTGGAACGTCGAAAGGATAACCACCAGCATCCAGTTAGCCGACACCGGAATCAGTCCCGGTTCGGGCATCGGCAACGACCGGACCGGGATCAACCAGAGCACGATGGGGATCCCGGTCATCGCCATCGGCGTCCCCACCGTCGTCCACGCCGCCTTCATCGCCCAGGACGCAATGGAGCGACTCTGGCAGGAGCTGAACAAGAACCCCAACCTGCGCCAGGTTTACAAGTTTCTGCACCCGGAGCTGGTGCAGCACGTGACCGACAACCTTCTGGCGCCGTTCGGGGGACGTTTAATGGTCACGCCCAAGGAAATCGACGCGCTCATCCAGAATATCGCCCGGATTCTTGCCGGGGGCATTGGTGCAGCACTGCACCCCGGGATTCCGGCCGAAGAATTCAGTCTCTATCTCGGGTAAGGCTTTAAGGTCAGAAGCCAGAAGCCGGAATTCAGGATAATTTGTTTGTAGGAATTCGCTACCGCGAATTCCCCCTCTGAACTCCCACTGATGACCGACGACCACCCGGTCTTAAGAGGAAAGCGCCGGAGGCGATTTCCTACCAATCTGACGACCGACGACTGACGACCGACGACCAAATATAAGGCGGACCGCCCCTGGAAAACCGGTCCGCCTGCGTCAGGGTTTACAATCTGGTCGTCGCCGCAGCACCGAAGTTCTGCGCAAGGTTCTGCTCGTACGCCAGAATCATCCGTCTCACCATATGTCCCCCGATGGCACCGTTCTGCCGGGAGGGAACGTCACCCAGGTAGCTGCCGGGCGGGAGATTGATTCCGACCTCGCGCGCGATTTCCCACTTCATGTTGTCGAGGGCGGCGCGGGCCTCCGGAACCAGCACCCGGTTCGTCCGCTGACCTTGTGCCATTAACCTCACCTCCTTTTTCGTTTCTACTTGTATTTTTCGTACGCTGGCGCGTGAGCATACCCGGAAATTTTTTTGTTAACGAGATGAGGTTTAGCAAAAGGAGAAACAATTTAATCAGCAGGAAAAATGATTTTGGGCAGGCAAAAATGATTAAGAAACAGGTTGAGGCGGCTGTAAGGCCAGTTACTGGCCTCATTCGTTATACCACGTAGGCGCTCAACTCGTGGAATCTTTTTCCAATTTCTTCCTTGATGTGCTGCGCAACCTGCGAAGTAAAACCGGAATCCTGCTCCAGGAAAAGCTCCGCCTCGCGGCGGGCGACCTCCAGAATTTTGTGGTCCCGCAATAGGTCGGCCACCTTAAGCTCCGGGAGTCCAGACTGGCGCGTCCCGAAGAATTCGCCCGGACCCCGCAGGCGCAAGTCCTCCTCGGCGAGAGCAAAGCCGTCCCCCAGGGTGGTCAGGGCTTTCAACCGCGCGGCGGCCTCCGGCGTCGTCCGGCCGGCGATGAGGATACAGTAGGCGGAATGCCTGCCCCGGCCGACGCGCCCCCGCAACTGGTGGAGCTGCGCCAGCCCGAAGCGGTCGGCGTCGAAGATCACCATCACGCTGGCGTTGGGCACGTCCACCCCGACCTCGATCACCGTGGTGGCAACCAGGATCTGCACCCGGTTGTTCCGGAAGTCCGCCATCACCCTTTCTTTTTCCTCGAGCTTCAGGCGCCCGTGCAGGACACCGATCGAAAGCCCGGGGAAAACCTGCGCCAGTTCCTCCGCTAACTTCACCGCCGCTTGAGCGGAAAGCTGCTCGGACTCTTGAACCAGCGGACAGACGAAGTAGGCCTGGCGGCCCGCGCTTACCTCCGTCCTGACAAAGCGGTAGACCCGCCCCAGTTCCGCGGGTTTGAGCCAGGCGGTTTTGACCGGCTGCCTCCCGGGCGGCAGGGTGTCGATCACCGTCAGGTCCAGGTCGCCGTAAAGGGTCAGCGCCAAGGTCCGCGGAATGGGCGTCGCCGTCATTACCAGGACGTCGGGATGGTTTCCCTTGGCGCGCAGAAACTCCCGCTGCCGCACGCCGAACCGGTGCTGCTCGTCAATGATCGCCACGCCGAGACGTTGAAACTCCACCTCTTCCTGAATCAGGGCGTGGGTGCCCACGACCACTTCGAGATCACCCTCGCCGACCGCCCGCAACCGCTGCAGGCGCTCCTCTTTTTTCAGGCCGCCGGTCAAGAGCGCGACCCGCACCCCCACCGGCTCCAGCAGCGCCCGGAGGTTGAGGTAGTGCTGTTCCGCCAGGATTTCCGTAGGAGCCATCAACGCCCCCTGAAGCCCGTTTTCCGCCGCCTTGGCCAGCGCCAGCGCCGCCACCACCGTTTTCCCGGAACCCACGTCTCCCTGAAGGAGGCGGTGCATCGGCCGGGGCTTTTCCATGTCGCGGGAAATCTCCTGCCAGGCCCGCTCCTGGGCCGGCGTAAGGACGAAAGGAAGGCCCTCCTTTAAAGCCCGGACCTTGGGACCGTCCGGACCGCAGCGGTACTGTTTCTCCGCCGCCGTAATCCTCCGCCGCCGGTGGAAAAGCGCCACCTGCAGCAGGAAAAGCTCTTCCAACACCAGCCGGCGCCGTCCCGCCTCGGCCTCGGCCATGCTTTCGGGGAAGTGAACCGCTGCGAGCGCCCGCCGGCGGCCGGGAAGCCCGTACTTTTGCAACACCTGAGGCGGCAGGATTTCCGGCAGCGCCGCCGTTTCGTTCTGCAGGGTTCCAAAGACGATCGCCCGTAAAACACGCTGGGAGAGCTTCTCGGTCAACGGGTAGATGGGTACGATCCTTCCGGTGTTGAGACCCTCCTCCCCCTCCCCCGTCTCGAACTCGGTCACGTGGATTTCGGCAGCGCCAAAACCGTGCCGGACTTTTCCCGTCACCGTCAACCGGCTGCCGACCCTGAGCACCCGCTTCAAGTAAGGCTGGTTGAACCACACGGCGTAAAAGATCCCCCACTGGTTCCGCAGAGCCGCCCGCAGCACCCGAATCCCGGACCGCGCCCGCGTTTCCTGTACCGCGATTACTTCCCCTTCCGCTGCAGCCTGCTCCCCGTCCGGATAGGATTTCAACGGCCGGTAGAGCGACCGGTCTTCGTAACGCCGGGGGATGTGGTACAGGAGGTCGCCCACGGTTGCAATCCCGAGACGGGCAAGGAGGCGCGCCCGTTGCGGCCCCACGCCCTTCACGTACTGAACCGGTTTATCCCAAATGCTGGCCACCCTTTAACCCCCATCCGCTCCTGCCACATTAGACATTTTCCCGCTGATTTCCTGCTTGGTTCACGGTTCAATTGACCCGGCCGCCAACTTCTGTTAAACTGAAAAGGGTTTTGGTACCACACTGGAAAGGTATCAAACCCTTTCCCGGAGAAATACTGTAGAGTAAGTTTACATCATTTTGGGAGAGACGTTATGCTCACGGTCGGTTTTCCCCGGGCGATGTCTTACTATTACCTGTACCCGTTTTTCCGTACCTTCGTCGAAGGATTGGGCGCCAGGCTGGAACTATCACCTCCCACCACCAAGGCCACCTTGAGCAAAATGGAGTTCTGCCCTACCGACGAGCCCTGCGTGGCGGTGAAACTCCTTTTTGCCCATGTCAAAGAGCTTTTAGACCGGAACGTCAATCACATTTTAGTTCCGTGCCTGGTCAGCGTCGAACCCGACAACTTCTGCTGCCCGAAATTTATCGGCATCCCCTACATGGTGAAGAATGCCCTTCAGGACGCCGGGCGGGTTTTCATTCCGCAAGTCGACCTCCACCGCAACGACACGTCCTGGCAGGAATCCTTCGTCGCCGTGGCCCGGGAGCTCGGGGTCGCTTCCAGGCAACAGGCGTTCCGGGCTTTGAAGGAAGCCGCCGCCGTCCAGCGGCGGTTCGACCGGACCGTCGCCGCGAAACGGCTCACGGTTGAGGACGCCTACCGCCTGTTCGACGAGGGCCGGCTCTTCAACGGAGACGCGCCCCCGGACGGCACGGCCGGCGAAAACCGCCCGGTAATCGGGGTGGTCGGCCACCCGTACATCCTTTACGACGCCGTAAGCCTGGACATTTTGAAGCAGGTGCGTGCCTACGGCCCGGTGCTGACGGCGGAAATGGTCCCCGCAGAAGCAGCCCGGCGGGAAATGAACACGATCGCCGAAGGGGAACGCCTCTGGAGCTTTGAAGCCCAGGTTCTCGGGGCGGCGCTCTACTACCTCCGGCACCGCCTCGTGGACCGGCTCATCCTGGTCGGCTCCTTCGAGTGCGGACCGGAATCGGTTATCGAATCATACGTCGAAGAGGAGGCGCGGCGCCAGGGGATCCCGTTCCTCCTGCTGACCCTGGACGAACACACCGGGGAGGCGGGTATCGTCACGCGCATCGAGGCGTTTATGGACGTGGCGCCCGAGGGAACCGCGCCGAAGCAAACCGAAGTTACAGCCGCGAAGACCAGGCCCCTGCCCGGGCCGCACCCTTCCCGGATGGTCGTGGGGCTTCCTTCCATGGGGCACCTGGACCTGGCCATCCGTTCCGCCTTGAGCCAGTGCGGCGTCGACTCGCTTCCCACGCCGCACGCCTCGAAGGAAATCCTGGAATTAGGAAAGGAACTGTCGCCGGAGTTCGTCTGCCTGCCCTTCGTAATCACCCTTGGACAGATGCGCTACCTTCTGGACCGGGGCGCCACCCACCTCCTGATGGTCGGCGGGAAAGGGAAGTGCCGGCTGGGGTGGTACGCGCAGATCCAGGA
>JASEJH010000122.1 GCA_030016455.1 Thermoanaerobacteraceae bacterium | reverse complement strand
CTTCGCCTGGCTTTGTCAGCCGGTCGGATCCGGGTGCTCACCCAGCACTCAGTTGCGCTTTCGCCAAATGCTACTTGTGTCAAAACGTATATTAATACTTGGCGCAACTACACTTCTAGTACCATTCTGAGTGCTGGGCTCCGCCCCGTTCCCTCCCGGCTTTCGCGCCATGCTCGTTTTTCGCGGTCTCTGGGCTTTCTACCAAAGCTTGCCATCTGTGAGCGGATAGGGCCTGCTTTCGAAAAATCAGAGTTTCGCAACACCCTCCTGGAATCGTGCTGTTCACACCTTATTAGTTTACAACACCTGTCAGGTCCCCCGTCTGAAACATCCTCTTCCAAGATATGGTGCTCGGACCCGGGCTGTTCTCCTACGGCTTGAACTCCCGAACCACGCCGATATCCTCAAGCACCTCCACTTCCAGCCTCACCCGGACCGTTTCTTCCGGCTCCGCCGTCCGGACCTCCTCTACGCTTTCCCGGAGTAAGCGCTTTTCGTCGGGGAGGGACGAGTGGACCAGCCGCCGCGCCCTCTGCTCCGCCAGCCGCCGGGCCCCGGCCCGGCTCCGGCGAATTTCGCAGGGTACAAGCTCGGTGTACTCCCTGCTTATGATTTCGATGGGCGGACCGAAATTCCTCCACTGTAAAGGCTTTTTTGTCGTTACGCGCACCCGGCAGCGGGAGTAAGGCGGGGAGCCGGGGCCGTACAGCCTGACCTTCCGGCCGCCGGCCTTAAGGATCAGGGCGCGCGCAACCCTCCCGGGCCGCTCGCTCCGTTCCCTCAGCAACGCCTCTCCGTAACCCTGATACCAAACCCGGGCCCGCACAATTCCTCTCGCCCGCGTGTACCTGGGCGGCCCCGGCGCAACCTCCCCTTCCCCCTCGGCTTCGGGAATGATTTCCCCGGAAATCAACACCTGCCCGGGCAAAACCGTGTCCCCTTCCTTGACCACGGGCTGGCCTTCCAGCACGAGGACTTCTTCCACCAGCCCGGCCTTCCGGGCCACAACGTGCGCCGGGGTCCGGGGAACGGCATCCGGCAGCTTCTTCTCCGCAACCCGAATCAGGGCTCTGCTTCCCTTGATCTCCACCCCCACCCAGGCTACGGCCGGAAACCGTTCTTTGATAACCTGTTCCACTTCTTTCCCCTTTATCCGCCAGCGAAGCGCCCCCGGCTCGAGCCCCGCTTCCGCCGCCACCCGCCTGATCGCCGCAGCCCCGGTCCGCTTCGTGCCGGAGACTTCCACTGTCCAGACAAACAGCGAAAGGAAGTAGAGTGCGGCCAGAAAAAAAAGGACGCCGCCGTAAAGCGCCTTGCGCCGGCGCGCCCGTCCAAATACAAACGGAAGACCTGCTTTTTCCTGAACCCTGAAGCGGCTTGCGGTCCGCCGCGCAATGTGCCGCAAGGCCCGCACCGCATCCCAGCGGACCCGCAGGAGAATCCTTTCCCTACCCAGGTAAGTTACGTCCCAGAATTTTATCCCCCGGCGCACGGCCATATTTATGAACCGCTCCAGCGATTTACCCTCGACAATTATGGCGACGTAACCCCGCAAGTAACAAATCAGGCGCCGCAACGATGAACCTCCCCAAACGTTGTGGCTATTCTATGACACGGCCGGTTTGTCCGCAAAGAAAGTACCCTTAAACCGGCTAGATGAACCGCACTCCCTGAATTTCCCCTTCGATCACTATCTCCTCCGGAACAATACTCCGGATTACCAGCCCGCGGCCCGAAACGGCCACTTCTCCCGCTTCAACCAGCAGGCGCACCTCCTCCCGATCGTAGGAGACAATTCCCCGGTGGTTCTCGATCAAAACCTGAACGTTGCCGGTGATGACAATCTTCGGGAGGTTGAATGTAACTTCGCCGGGCAGATCCAAGGCCGCCACCGTTTTTCGCCGCAGTTGTCTCTGCAGTTCCCGCCAGCGCATAAAAACCTCCCCGGCAAGTTTAGGGGTTCGACGTACAACGTTAAAGCTAAAACCGATGAACCCCTGGGGTCCGTTCTGCGTTTAAAGTTCGAAGTTCAAAGTTATCAGAAGACAGCAGTCAGAATAAGGAGTTGTTCTCCCGACTTCTATATTCTGGCTTCTAGCTTCTTATCTGGTAAAATCTCTATGCCGCACGAAGGCGCAAAATTAAAAAGTTGCCTTTCAAAGGCAACTTTTAAGGCACAACTGCTGTTGTTATTTACATTTTCAGGATTTTCGAAAACCGAAAGAGCGCCGCCGCCTGCGGGCCGCCTCGGACTTCTTCTTCCGGCGCACGCTGGGCTTTTCGTAGTGTTCGTGGCGGCGGGCCTCGGCCAAGATACCTGCCCGCTGACACGACCGCTTGAACCGCTTCAAAGCGCTGTCCAGAGTCTCGTTCTTGCCCACCTTAATCTCTGCCATACCATCCCTCCCCCCGCTAAACTCTGACAACCGCGGAGGTTTTCCCGGCGCCTTGAAGAAAACAACCACAAAAAAAACCGGCTGAAAACCTATCGAAACATTAAAATTTTAGCCCAATTTTTGAGTGCTGTCAACTATCCTGGGGGCCATCCGAGAGGGCGTCCGGCAATGAGGTGGTAATGGAGGTGAAAGATCAACTGCCCCCCGCCGCGCTGGCAATTGGCAACCAAGCGGAAACCCTTTTCGGTAAGACCAAGGTTCCTGGCGACCTTCACCGCCGCCTCGTGGAGCTTCCCAACAAGCATTCCGTCTCCTGGCTCCATGGCGAAAAAAGTACTGATGTGTTTCTTGGGGATGAGAAGAATGTGCACCGGGGCTACGGGGTTGATGTCGTTAAAAGCTAAGACGTCGTCGTCTTCATAAACTATCGTACTTGGAACCTCCTTTTTTGCGATTTTGCAAAACAGACATTCTTCCACATCTTACACCTCCAGGTTGACTTATTCCACATTTACAGATAAAATCCTGCTTAAACCCCCTTAATTCTTGATATTATTTTTTTGAATATTTAGAATTTTCTGTAAATACCCTGTAAAACCCTACCGCTTACAGCCTCAACCCTGACCGGCACCACCGACCCGGCCAGATCCCCTTCCGCTGGGAAAACCACCGGAAGGTAATGTTCACTTAAGCCTTCCCACAGGCTTTCCCGGTTCCTCCCTTCAACAAGAACCTGTACCACACGTCCCAAGAAGCGTGTTGCAAAAGCATGGGCCAGTTCCTCGCCAACCTTCTGGAGCACTTTCAGCCGGCGTTCCTTCTCCGGTCCCGGGACCTGTCCGGGAAAACCGGCCGCCGGCGTGCCCGGCCGGGGAGAAAACCGGAAAACGTGCAGCCCCGAAAATCTGATTTCCCTGACGAACTTTACGGTGCGCTCAAACGACACCTCCGTTTCACCCGGAAAGCCCACCATTACGTCCGTCGTCAGGGCAATCTCCGGCAGGCGTTCGCGGAGAAAATAGACAATGGCCCGGTAATCCGCGGTGGTGTACCGCCGTCCCATATGCCGCAGAACCGCGTCATCACCGCTTTGCAGGGGGATATGCAAGTGCGGGCATAAGCGCGGTTCAGCCGCCATCAGCTCCACCAGTGCCGGCGTCACCTCTCCGGGCTCAATCGAACTCAGCCGTAAGCGTGCTAGGTCGGGAAGCTCCAAAAGCCGCGCAACGATTCCGGCCAGACCTGCCGGGGGATTGAGGTCAAGACCGTAACGGCCGATATGGATCCCGGTTAAGACCAGTTCTTTAAAACCCGCGTCCAGCAGCCGCCGCGCCTCCCGCAAAACCGCGTCCGGCCTTCTGCTCCGTGAAGGTCCGCGGGCATAGGGGACCAGGCAGTAAGTACAGTAATCCTCGCAACCCTCCTGGATCTTCAAGTAGGCCCGCGTCCGGGCGCTGAAAAGGGTGGGGAGCTCCTCGAACTCGCACCGGGCCGGAAAATCCTCCACTGCCACCACTTGACGGCCCGCGCCCACGGCCTCCTCCACCAAATCAACCAGCTTTTCCCGACCCCGTGTACCGACCACTACATCCACGCCGGGGATGCCGGCCACCGCTTCCGGGTTGACTTGCGCGTAACACCCCGTTACTACTACCACGGCAGCCGGGTTCCGCCGAACGGCGCGTCTGATTGCCTGGCGCGATTTCTGGTCCGCGGTTTTCGTTACCGTGCACGTATTTACCACGTACACGTCGGCCGGGGCTTCGAAATCCTCCACCACCCGGTACCCCCGGCGGGCAAAAAGCGACGCCAAAGCCGCAGTTTCGTACTGGTTGACCTTACACCCCAGAGTGTGGAAAGCTACTGTTTTCATGATCGTTCAACGTTCGACGTTATAAAGGCTGGGACAGAATTAGGGTCCGTTCTATGTTCTGCGTTTGAAGTTCGAAATTTGATAGTTCGAAGCTCAAAGTTTAGTTTCTCCCTCAAAAAATGACCAATTATTGCCAACACCGGCGGCTGTTTGCGCCTGTTTCGCTCCCGCTCACACGTTCACCCGGCACTCAGCGGATATTCTGTCAAAGTAGCCAACACGTTTTCAACGTCTGCTGACCCTGCCTAACATTTAAGAATAGAAACACCGAGTGCTGGGCCGTTCGTGGCCGCAGACCCGCCTCTGCTCTCGTCGTCGCTTAGTTTGGTCGCCGCGCGTCTCAAGTGTTCGCTGGGAGCCGAAACAGGCGACGCCGCTTCCTTCTCCTACACACATTTTCATTCCCGGCAGCGTGACTTTATTGTCGTGAACGTCTCCCTCTCTCCCTCTGTCTTCTTCTTCTGGCTTCTGGCTTCTGGCTCCTGGCTCCTGGCTTCTGATTTCATCCTTCATCCTTTATCCTTCCCGCTTACCCGATTTCCCCAAGGGCATAAAGCAACAGGGCCATGGTCACCATCCCGGCCGTCTCCGTTCGGAGGATGCGCCGCCCCAGCGTGACCGTTACCACCCCCTGCGCGCGCGCCGTTTCCACTTCGTGAAGCGCGAAACCACCCTCCGGGCCAATGAAGATTGAAACCGCCTCCGGTTTCCTCCCGGAAAGGCACTGCCGCAGGGAAACCAGTTCCTCCCCTTCCCAGGGCATAATCCCGAAGGCGCCGGGTTCCAAAAGCGTCAAAGCCGTCGCAAAAGACAGCACCGGTTCCACCACCGGCACCACCGGCCGGCCGCACTGCCGCGCCGCCTCCCGGGCTATCTTTTGCCACCGCTCCTGCCGCCTCGACGCCCGGGCCGCATCCAGGCGCACCACTACCCTCTCCGTAATTACGGGGACGATCCGTGCCGCGCCAAGTTCAGTGGCCTGCCGGACTACCAGATCCATCTTGTCCCCCTTGGGAAGAGCCTGGAAGAGCGAAACCTCAACCGCCGGTTCGGTCTCAAGGGCAACCTCCCTGGCAAGGACGAGGTTTACTTCATCGGCCCCTGTGCTCTGGATCACGGCCTCAAAGGCCCGCCCCTCCCCGTCAAGAACCGTGACCGTATCCCCGAAGCCCAGCCGGAGCACACGGGTAAGATACCGCGCGTCTTCCCCCCGCACGGCCACCCCGGTTTTCCCCCATTGTTCGCGCGGGACAAAAAGCCTGG
>JASEJH010000121.1 GCA_030016455.1 Thermoanaerobacteraceae bacterium | reverse complement strand
ATTTGCTTAAGCGCAGGTTGTACCACAGAGTTGAGTGCCGGGCAGGCGAAGTTTTGCAGCGGTCTCCAACGCAAGACCTGGATTTCGGGGAGGGGGTGTTCAGGGTTGAAGAAAATCTCCCGGAGAGACTTCCTCAAGAGCCTCGGCGGGTTGGCTGCAGTTTCTGACGAACGGAAACCGGTTAGACGCCGTACGTCCCCGGCGGCAGCCAGCCATCGGAGCACCCCGGATGTACACCACCAGGAGATTCCCACTGTTTGTACCGGCTGCGACCGCGGTTGCGGTGTGTTGATTACGGTTGCGGACGGAGAGTTTATTGCTTTTGAAGGCGATCCGGATCATCCTGCAAGCGAAGGTTTCCTGTGTGAGGAAGGAGCGAACCTCCTCAGCCTGGGTATGACGCGCGAGGCAGGCGGGCAGGAGTGGAAACCGGAACCGCTTTACCGCCCGGCCGGGGCGGAGAGCTGGGAGGACGGAAACTGGAACCGGCTGTTACGGGCCGTGGCCGGGCGGATTAAAGAAACCCGGGACGCTTCTTTTGAACGCGGGCGGACGTCCGGGATCGGCTGTCTGTGGGATGACGCCCTCTTCACTAACGAAGAAGGGTATTTGCTTTTTAAATTGTTTCGGGCGCTTGGGGCGGCAGCCTTCGAGAACCAGGGCTCCTACCCGGGCGCTTTGTCTTTTCGGGACTGGTATAAGTTTTTTCCTGTGGGACCAGCGGGAAGCCCGGGAACTAAGGGATTGCCGGCGGCATGTTACGGTGAATTAGCGGAAACCGGTTCCCGGTTGGGCGGGCCGTCCTCGGGGGAGGAATCGCACTTACTCTCGTCGAAGGATATTAAAATCAGGGGATTGTTTATCTGGGGAGGTGGTTTTTTACTAAAAAAGTCTGCGGAAGCGATAACCCCTCTGGAAGATCTGGCGTGGCTGGTTCTAGTTGACTGGTTTAAAACAAAGGAGATGTTGGCGGCAGAGCTGGAGCGGGTTGCCGCCCTTTTTCCCCGGGCAGAAGTTTTTTGCCTTCCGGCGGCAGCTCCCTGGGAGAAAACCGGTTCCGTAATCAGCGCCGGCCGCTGGGTGCAGTGGTGCACCCGGGCGGTGGATCCCCGGGGACAGGTCAGGACGCCCCTCTGGATCCTCGACCGGCTTTTTACAGCCGTGCGTGATGCATACGGCGACGGCGGTCTGTTTCCGGAACCAATTCGGGAACTGCGGTGGGATTACGATGGGGACACCGTTCCGGATGTGAAAATGGTTGCCGCAGAGTTGAACGGGTACCTCCCCGAAGAACACCGGGGCGGCACGGTGGAATCAAGTATAGGGGATTTTGCCGCCGGGTTGCCGTTAATTGCGGGTTACTGGAGGGAAGGAGAGGTTCCCTCAATGCGCCGGAGTCTTGACCGCGAAGAATGGAGTTATGTTTTACCGCAGTGATTCGAGCAGCCGTGAATCAAGTGCGCTGTTGATTTGCGTACAATTGGAGGTGTAAGGAGTGGGTTACGGATTCCTGTTCGACGTGACCAAGTGCATCGGGTGCCGCGCCTGTCAGGCGGCGTGCAAGCAGTATAACGACCTTCCGCTGGACAGCGAACTGGACAGGCGGTATCCGAGGGCCGAGTGGGATACACCGGCGCCCCTTACCGGCTATACCTGGCTGCGGATAAACGCACGCCTGGTAGAGCGCGGTGGTAAGGCAGAGTGGCGGTTTGTCCGGCATTCCTGTTTCCATTGTGAGCGCCCCACCTGTGAAGCCGTCTGCTTCGCCCACGCTTTTTACAAAACCCCGGAGGGCCCGGTTCTTTACAACCGGTCCAAGTGCGTGGGTTGCCGGTATTGCATGATGGGCTGTCCTTTCAGTGTCCCGAAGTACGAGTGGAACGTGCTTTTCCCGGAGGTGAAAAAGTGCCGGATGTGCTACGAGCGGGTGAAAATAGGCGCACCTCCGGCCTGCGTCGCGGCCTGTCCCACCAGGGCGGTGATCTTCGGCGACCGCGGCACACTGCTCCACGAAGCACGTACGCGGATCAGCAGCAGCCCCGGTAAATACGTCCCTTATATATACGGCGAGAAAGAGGTCGGCGGTACCTCGCTGCTCTTGATTTCCGACGTGCCGTTCGAGGAGTTGGGAATGAAGACGGTAGCCAGCGGCCAGATCACCGACCGGCCTGTTCCCGAGTATACCGATCGGGCGCTAAAATGGACGCTCGGGGTTGCTGCCGTATGGGCCGGGGCGCTGACCACGCTTTACCTTGCCACTAAAAATCAGGAAGAAAAAGAGCATTAAAAGGTTCCCGCTTTTCAGATTGAGGAGATAGGAGGCGAAGGGATGGCGAGTCTTGGAACGTATTCCTGGAAAGTTAAAAGTTACGATGAGGTTTTCGGTGGTAAATGGTATTTCCGGATGAGTCCTTACCGGGTTCTGGCCCTGGCTCTCGTAGGTCTGATGGCGTTTTCCATGGCTTACCGCTTAATCATGGGCTTGGGACCGGCCACCAACCTGAACGACCACTGGCCCTGGGGTCTGTGGATCGCTTTTGACGACCTGTGCGGTATCGCTCTTGCCGCCGGCGGCTTCTTTACCGTATTTGTGGCCCACATTCTGAACCTTAGGCAATACAAGTATATTGCCCGGGCCTCACTGATAACGGCGTGGTTTGGCTATATTGTGGTGAGTCTGGGCGTTTTGATGGATTTGGGCCGCTGGTACAACTTCTGGCGTCCGTTCGTTTCCTGGGGCTATCACTCGTGGCTCTTTGTGGTACTTCTTTGCGTTGTCTTTTATCAGGGTGTTATGACCCTTCAGTTCGGGCACATCTTTTTCGAGCGTGTCAACGCGCCGCGCTTGAAGGAAATCTTCGATAAGATCCTGCCGGTGCTTTTTGTTTCCGGAATCGTGATCGCGTTTCTCCACCAGACGGCGTTGGGTTCGCTCTACATCGCGATGATTGACCGGCAAAATCCGCTGTGGTGGTCACAGTGGATCGGTTTGTTCTTCTTCCTTTCCGCGGTTTACGTTGGTCCGGCGATGTGCGTGTTTGAAGGTTCGCTGGCCTCGGTAGCGTATAAGCTGGACTTTCGCCACGAGGTGCCGCTGCTGGCTCCGCTGGCCAAGGTCAGCATGTGGGTTTTGATTATTTACCTGGTTCTGCGGGTTGTGGACCTGATTTACCGCGGGCATTTTCTCGATATGTTCAACGGCACGGTGCCCGCGAATCTTTTCCTGGCGGAGATAGTACTCGGTGTGATCCTGCCGATTATTCTCTTTGCGATGCCCGCCGTCAGGCAGACCACAAGAGGGTTGATCGTTGCTTCGGTCCTTGCGATCGGCGGCGTAATTCTCAACCGGATGAACGTGGTCTTCACCAGTATGTATGAAGCAATGGGCGGGAGTTACTTCCCCCACTGGGTCGAGTTTTCGATCAGTATCGGGCTGGTCTCCTTACTGATCATGGCGTACTGCTTCTTCGTGGAGAACTTCAAGATTATGCCCGAAGAGCACGAACACCACCACTAAGGGGGCAAAGGCTGAAGCCTGGTAGGCCGTTTTAAGTCAATTCCATACCAATTTCGGGGGCAGAAGTCAGACGCCCCCTTTTTATTTGTCCGGAATGGTTGGTTCTGGTTTGCTGGTGGTATATCCCAGAAACTTTCATATTTTCCATCAGGCGTAGAGGAATTTTCTCCTTTTTGCCGAATATAGTTTTGGAAAAAGCCGGGGAGGGGTAGAGAGTCTTAGACCAAGTCGGAGCAGTCGGTTTTCCGGTAAGTAATCTTTAGTCTACAGGCTTGGGTCAATTAGAAGGAGGTCTAATGAATGGAGGTCCTAAAGGTTTCAGCAAAATCTAACCCAAATTCTGTGGCCGGAGCCCTGGCCGGTGTGTTGCGGGAGCGTGGTTCGGCAGAAATCCAGGCGATTGGCGCCGGGGCTATCAATCAGGCAGTAAAGGCGATAGCGATTGCACGGGGGTTCGTGGCGCCGAGCGGGATGGATTTGATCTGTATCCCGGCTTTTACGGATGTGGTCATTGACGGTGAAGAAAGAACGGCGATCAGAATTATTGTTGAGCCGCGTTAGGCGGACACGTAGAGCCTCCTACCGGAATCCCGGAAAGGGGGTTTTATTTTTTGGCGGTTGATTTCGCGCTGTCCCACCGGGCGGCGGTTGTTGTTGATGCGCACTGCGACACGCTGTCGCTGCTAGCGAAAGAGAATTTTTCCTTTGCCGAAGGCGGCGGGAGGCAGGTGGATTTGCCCCGGCTGCGTATGGGCGGGGTTGACGTCCAGTTCTTTGCGGTTTTCGTCGCGCCGGACGAGCGGGGAGCCTACCTGCGGCGGGCCCTGGAACAGATCGACGCCTTCAGCTCCGTTGCGGCCGCCTGCAGCGGTGATCTAACACCGGTGCGGGATTGGGCCGGGCTCCAGGCGGCGGTCGGTACGGGGAAAATTGCCGGCGTCCTTGCGGTTGAGGGGGGACACGTGCTTGAAGGCAGCCTGGGAGTGCTGCGGGTGCTCTACGAGCTCGGGATGCGCTGTCTGACTCTGACCTGGAACGGCCGGAACGAGCTTGCCGACGGGGTTGGAGAGTGCGAAACCAGGGGAGGGCTGACCGCTTTCGGCCGGGAAGTGGTGAAGGAACTGGAACGGCTCGGTGTGCTGGTTGACGTGGCGCACCTCAGCCCGGCGGGGTTCTGGGATGTGTTGCGACTGGCACAGGGTCCGGTTGTCGCTTCGCACGCCAACAGCCGGGCGCTGTGCGATCACCCCCGTAACCTCACAGATGAACAGGTGCGGGCGCTGGCGGCGACCGGCGGGGTGGTAGGCGTCAATTTTGTGCCGGCTTTTGTGGATCCGGTGAACTCTACGGTGGACCGCGTGGTGGACCACATCGAACACCTGGCGGCAGTCGGCGGCGTCGGTGCCGTGGGCATCGGTTCCGATTTCGACGGCACCGCCGAAACGGTTTCCGGCCTGGAGGACGTGGCCCGCCTGCCGGCGTTGACCGAACGCCTGTACCAGCGGGGCTGGGGAGAGGCGGATATCCGGAAGGTGCTCGGGGGAAATTTCTTACGGGTGCTGAAAAGTGTGTGGCGGTAAACTGGAGCGGGAGGCTTTATCAGGCAGAGAATGGCGTGTGATTTACATATTCATACCACAGCCTCGGACGGGACGGACACACCGGAAGAGGTAGTAGCGCGGGCAGCGACCCTGGGCTTGGAAGCAATTGCCATCACCGACCACGACACGGTGGCCGGGGTTGAAGAGGCGGTGGAGGCGGCAGCCGGGAGGCTTGTGGTCGTCCCCGGCGTGGAACTCAGCACCGAGGAGGACGACTGTGAGGTTCACGTGCTCGGGTATTACGTTGACTGCGGCTGCCCTGCGTTGCTGAAAGCCCTGGGCGACCTGGTGGAGAAGCGCGTAGAGAGGGTGTCCCAGATTGTCGCGCGGCTGCAAGGGCTGGGGATTGGGGTCAGTTTTGAAAGGGTGAAAGAAATCGCTGGCGGGGGCGTCCCGGGCCGGCCACACGTGGCACG
>JASEJH010000120.1:634-5540 GCA_030016455.1 Thermoanaerobacteraceae bacterium | reverse complement strand
AGATGCCGCCCCCGATCAGCAAGGAGTTCGGCCGGGCGCTGACCGAAATGAGCTTCGGCATCGGTGCCGAAGAAGCCCTTTCTAACCTGGTGAACCGTGTACGGAGCGAGGACCTGGATCTGGTGGTGACGGCGGTGGTGATTCAGCGCACCGTAGGTGGAAATCTGGCCACAATTCTCGACACCATTGCGGAAACGATCAGGGAGCGCGTCCGGATCAAGGGCGAGATAAGGACGCTGACCGCGCAGGGGCGGATATCGGGGATGATTATCGGGTTCTTGCCGGTCGGGCTTGCTTTATTCCTGTACTTCCTTAACCCCGATTACATCTCCACTCTTTTCCGGAGTACCATCGGCACGACAATGGTGGTCGTGGCGGTTGCGGCGGAAGTTGTGGGGTTACTGATCATCAGGAAAATCGTAGACATCAAGATTTAGGAGGATAAGATGGCGACACTGGCGGCGGTTTTGCTTTTCTTGGCGCTCCTCTCCGTTCTTTCCTTTTTTTATCAGCAGTTGCGCCAGACTGAAGAGACCGTAGCCACCCGCATGGCTGCTTTTGTGGGCGGAGAAGGACAGGCCTCTTTGCGGGAGCAGGAGCTGCGCCAGCCGCTTTACTACCGCCTGGTGAAACCCCTGCTCACGCGCCTCGGCGCGGCCGGAAAACACTATCTCCCGGCGAGCCGGGCCCAGGTTCTTGAGAGGAAGCTGCTGGTGGCCGGGAACCCGGGAGGACTCACCGCCGCAGAGTTCCTGGTAGTGAAGTACCTGGCCGGTATTTGTCTGGGTGTGGCTTGGCTGTTGTTCAGCCGGTTGACCCAGGTTGCGCTGTTCCAGTTTCTCCTTTTTCTGGTTGGGATTATGTTGGCGGGTTTTCTCCTGCCCGATTTCTACATCAGAAAGCGGGCACAGGCGCGTCAGGAAGCGGTGCGGCAGGCGCTTCCGGACGTTTTGGATCTGCTTACGGTCAGTATCGAGGCCGGACTCGGGCTTGACGGCGCCATCCTCAAAGTGGTCGAGAAAATGAAGGGCGTCCTTCCGGGAGAGTTCAAGCAGGTGCTCCAGGAAGTAAAGGTGGGAAAACCGCGACGGGAGGCGCTCAAGGACATGGCCTTCCGGCTCGACGTGGACGACCTTTCGACCTTCATCGGGGCGGTGCTGATGGCGGAGCAGATGGGGGTGCAGTTGGCGAACGTGATGCGGCTGCAGGCGCAGGAAATCCGCTCCAAGCGGCGGCAGCAGGCGGAAGAACAGGCGATGAAAGCGCCGGTCAAGATGCTGATCCCGCTGGTTTTCTTCATCTTCCCGGCGATTTTCGTGGTGCTGCTCGGTCCGGCGGTGCTGAAGATCTTCGGTATTTTCCGGGCGGGTTTGTAGGAGGGAAGGCTTTGCTCACGGTGGTGAATTTAACCCGCGGGGAGGTCCTGGCCGGAAGGGTAGAACCGGCCCTCTTTTTTTGGCGGCGGCTGCGGGGCCTGCTGGGCTGCCGGCTCCTTTCGCCCGGCGAGGGATTGCTCCTCGAACCGTGCCGGAGCGTTCACACCTTCTTCATGCGCTTCCCCATCGACGTCGTGTTTTACGACGAGGCGGGGCGGGTGGTCGCGGTTTTCCCCGGTTTAGCTCCGTTCCGTTTTACTCCTGTCGTCAGGTCGGCGCGGGGCGTTATCGAGTTGCCTGCCGAGACGCTCGCCCGGACCCGTACCCGGGCCGGCGACCTGCTCCGGTTTGAAGAGTGCTGATCGTTTGTATTGCCAGCTTGCCAGCATCCGTGCCGGCATCCGGACTCCGAGCCGTTGCATCGGCTCAAGTGCGGTTCGCAGCTCATATGGCGCGGCTCCGGTCTTGCCCAGCACTCAGTTTTGCTGAGTGCTGGATCCTGCACACATTTTCATTCCCGGTGGCGCGACTTTATCGTCGTGAACGACTCCTGTACGACCAGGCTGCTATGGAAGCTGCCCTTTGGTCGCTGCCGGGATTTAACAAGTTACGCGCACCTTACTCCAGGAACGATTTCAGTCCAAAGCCGTAAGCGAAAAGGGCGTTTGTCAACAGGTAGGCTGCGGCCAGCAGGTAGCCGCCGAGACGGGTCTTTTGGCTCACCCGCTGGTAGCCCAGGGCCAGCATTTGCAGGAAAGGGAACAGCACGGAGAGGTAGCGGATCAGGCCGATGGTGTGCGGCTCGGACACGCGGGGGTAGCACAGGTGCATCAAGAGGATCGCCCCGGTGAGCAGCAGGTACGAAGGGCGGAAGAGCCGCTTGAGCGCCCAGTAGCAAAACAGGCCGATGAACAGGAGATTAAGCGGCACCACCGGGTTAAGGTTCTTTCCGCTGAAAAGGTCCAGTACGTCTTGAACCACGGGTTCCCACGGCCAGGTTAAAGCGGCGCGGTGGTAATACTTGTGGCTGATGACGGTGAGCAGGGGATCGCCGAAGCGCCAGTACAGGTAGAGGTTGAAAATGGCGAAGCCCGCGAGGACCAGGCTCAGGGGCAGGAGGTCCCGGAGCCTGCTTCTTTTTATGCGATAACCCGAGGAGTGCAGGTATTCGAGCAGGAGAGAGGCAAAAAGCACCGGGGCGGGGTTGCGTGTTGCTCCGGCCAGCAGGCCCCAGACGCCGGCCGCCGCCCAGCGGCGCTGCCGGGCGGCGTAAAAGGTGAGGAGCAGCAGGAGGAAGAACAACGATTCCGTGTAGACCGCGCCGAAGAAGGCCGCAGTAGGGTAAAAGGCGGCCACCCAGACGATGCACCGGGCGGTTTCTTCGGTAAAGTCCAGCCTGGTCAGGCGGTACAGGAGATAGAGCGCCAGCAAAAAGGCGAGGTTTGAAAAGATGACGCCGGCCAGGGCCCGCGTCAGTTCGGAGTTGCCAAGGATTCTCAGAAGAAGCGGGTAGAGCGGAAAAAACGTGGCGGTGGCTTCCCGGTAACCGGCGGCAGCTATTTCCAGGTACCACTGGCTGTCGTAAGTGGTCCAGGGATTCAAAAACCGGTTGGCAACCCCCTCCCAGCCCCCAGGCGGGGCCGGGCCGCGTACGGCATGCCCCCAGTAGACAAATACCGACTGGTACACCTTCGAGGCCAGGTAGGCGAATAGAATCTCGAGCCCCGCTTTCCGGTGCACCCGTGACGCGAGCATCATTTTTTCACCTGCGGTTCCCTGCACCGGCCGGTACCTTTACCGGAAAGTGACCGGCCATTTTCACCCGCGGCCCGGCCGAGCCGGACGTGCGCCCGTGCGGCGTACGGCAAACCAACCGCCAAGGTGAGCAGGTAGAGCCCCCCCTGGTAGGCGAGCGAGAGCGCCAGGGCCTGCTCCTTCGGAATCCCGAACGGGGCCAGCGCCGTCCAGAACGCCACCTGCATTACTCCCAGGGCGCCCGGAGAGGACGGGATCAGCAGGCCGAGGTTGATGAAAAGCAGGAGCAGCAGTGCCGCTTCGGCGCAATTCTGGGCGCTGCGCGCCAGGGGCAGCAGGGAAAGGTAGTTGCTGGCCCACGCCGCGAGGCTCAGCCCCGTCAAAACCAGGAACGTTTTCGTCCGGCGCAGGTTGGCAACCGGTTCGAGGAACTTTCTCACGCCCTCCCCGGCCCGCGACAGGGCTGCCGGCAGTTGCACGTTTTCGTGGAGCCGGTTGAAGCGCAGGAGGCCCGTTAGAAGAAGGAGTGCTGCACCGAGCACGGCCGCCATTGCGGCGAGCACAACGCTTGCCGTCTGCGGCACGATCCCGCGGAGGCCCCAGATGAGTGCGGCTGCCAAGAGGAGCCCGAGCGAGATCACGTCCAGCGCCCGTTCGACGCATATGGTGGAAAAGACCGCCGTTCCCGGGATGCCGGTGCGGGCGGCCAGGTAGTAGGTACGTACCAGTTCCCCCGTGCGCAGGGGGAGGAGATTGTTGGCTAGGTAGCCGACCACCACCCCGCCGAAAAGGGTGGAAAACGCCACCTGCTGCAGCGGGCGGGTCGTGACGCGCCACATCAGCGCGCGAAAAACACAATTAACGGTGAAAAAGGAAAGACAAAACAGCAGCGCGAACGGGTTTATCCCCCGCAGCGCCGCCCATAACTCCGGCAGCCGCACTTTGTAAAAAGCCCCGGCGAGAAAAGCCAGGCTGATTCCTGCTCCGGCTATGATGCGCAGTGTTTTGGAGGTCATTGTTTTACTCCCGAACTTAAAAGTGGCGGTGTCCGGGTACAGTTTATCGCGCCAACCCAAGGTGAACCTCTACGGTACGTTTAAAGTTCGGCCCTCTTTTGCGTTGTCCTGTATTTTTCCCCCAACAGCCGGCGATTCCTGGTCCTGCGCGAACCCGTACTCGCCCCTGGTGAGGTACAGGGGCCGTTGCTTCACCTCGTTGTAGATGCGCCCGACGTACTCCCCGACGATGCCGATTGCGAATAACTGAACGCCGCCCAGGAAGAGGATCACGGTGATCAGGGAGGGATAACCGGGGACGTCTCTGCCGAGCAGCAGGGTGCGGACGATGATGAACAGGGCATAAAGAAAGGCGCAAAACGCCACCGAGAGCCCGAAATAGGTCGCGAACTGCAGCGGGAGGTAACTGAAAGAGGTAATCCCTTCTAAGGCGAAGTTCCACAGCTTCCAGTAGTTCCACTTGCTCTTCCCCGCGTTGCGCCGCTCCCGCCGGTAGTGGACGGCCGTCTGGCGAAAACCGACCCAGCCGAACAAGCCCTTCATGAAGCGGTTGCGTTCGCGCAGCTTCCGGAGGGCTTCCACCACGGGCCTGCTCAGCAGCCGGAAATCCCCGGTATCCCGGGGCACCTCTACCGGGGTGATTCTCCGGATTACCCGGTAGAAAAGGTGGGCGGTCCACCGTTTCAGCCAGCTTTCACCTTCCCTTTCGGTGCGCGTTGCGTAGACCATGTCGTATCCCTCGCGCCACCGCGCCACAAG
>JASEJH010000120.1:0-624 GCA_030016455.1 Thermoanaerobacteraceae bacterium | reverse complement strand
GCGGGTCCTGGAGGTCGGCGTCGATCGGGATTACCGCTTCCCCGGAGGCGTAGTCCAGGCCGGCGGTCAGGGCGATTTCCTTGCCGAAGTTGCGGGAGAGGTCAACCACCTTGACCTGCGGGTCTTTCCCGGCCAGGGAAAGCAAGCGGTCAAGGCTGTCGTCCGTGCTGCCGTCGTTGACGAAGACCAGTTCGTACGGCTCGCCCAGGGCCTCCATGACCCTGGTGACCCTTTCGTAAAACGGGGCGATGTTCGGCGCCTCGTTATAAACGGGGACCACGATTGAAATGACGCACCTTGTTTCCGGCATCGGTACAACCCCTGTTTTCGCAACCGTCAGGGGCGGTTGCAGATTGAAGGTCCACTAAACTTATCGGGTCAAGTTCCTTCTTTTTTTACCAGGATGGCGGTGGTTTCGTCCGCGTAAAAGGATGCCCAGCGGGGAGAAAGCTTCAGTGCCTGCACCAGCGGGGCGTCAGCCGGCATGAGGATGTAGTCGACCCGGTATTCTTCGAGCAGTGCCGCCGCTTCGGGTTTCAACCCGGTGATTTGCCGGTAGTCGCGGAACACCTTCCTGATGTAGACGTCCGCCCGGCCGTCAATGAAGACCTTTTCTTCCGGGCG